>USJP01000221.1 GCA_900555105.1 uncultured Coriobacteriaceae bacterium
GGACAACATCGGCGACAACGAGCTGCTGGTGGTCAGCTTCGGCACCTCGTTCAACGACAGCCGCGTTGTCTTCAAGGCATCCCACAAGCGTGACGCCTGCGTGCGTGCATGCCTCGCCAACCAGCGCGAGCGCGGCGCCCTCAAGGTTCCAGCAGCCGTCGATCACGAGGTGCGGCCAGCCGGCCTCGGGCGTGCATGCGGCCAGTTTGCGCATGGCGCTTCCGGGCTCTATCAGTCCATGCGACTGGGCGAGCGCGAAGTAGGCCTTGGCTGCCTGTAGGAGCTCGAGTTGGGCAGGCGTGAGCTGGGTGTCTGCAGGTGCCGGCATGCCTTGCGCGCATGCGTTCTCGAATGCATCCAGCCCGGCGCCTACGCGCACGATACTGGCGAGGCTGCTTACCATGCCGGTCGAGCGCAGGGAGGAAGACGACCAGTCTCCCTGCTCAAGTGCCTTCTTTACCAAAAGGCGGCGCTGTAGGTTGCCGATTGGCGCCCGTCCATCGCCGTAGAGGGCCCAGCGTCCAGCTGCCCACGTGTCGATGGTGGTGATTTCCACGCCGGTGAGTCCCTTGCCTGCATCTGCCAGATGCTGTTTGACAGCCAGGGCGATGTTGCGGGAGGGCACGATCCATGCAACGCACCTGCCTTGCCGCAGCATCTTCTGCACGACGGCATATGCGCACGCCGAGCGCTCATAGCGGTCGTGCGCACTGACAATCTCGAGTCTTCCTGGCATGGGTTGCTTCCTTCCCTGGATACAGTCGAGGCCAGTATCTCACGCGGGCCGGACACAAATTCCCCGCATCGGTGGCTTGTTGCACAAAGCGACATAAAGAAAAGGGGGCCGCGCGGCTTGCACTTCTGTGCTGTCGCGTGGCCCCCTTAGACGCAAGTCTTTATGTCAGGCTATTTGCCTGCGGTCTCGCTTTCGGGCTGTGCTTGGTTGCCTTTTTGCGCACGCGGGCGATGGCGCTTGGGGTTCTTGGCGCGCAGTTCGGCCTTGCGGGCGAGGTTGGCGCGGCGGTTGAGCAGGTTGCGCACGGTGTCTTCCATGCCCAGGGGGATGTAGGACATGGACTCGAGGTCCTCGGGCAGGTACTCGGCAAGCGAGAGGGGTGCGATCTGCTCGACCTTCTCGGGCGCGGGGCCGGGTTTGGCGATGATGGCGTGCACGGTGGCGCCCATTTGGCACAGGCGCTCCTCGAACTCGGTGGAAACGTTGGCCTGGGGCCAGCTGGGCTCGTTCAAGAGGTCGTTTGTGCAGGCAAGAGGCTCATATCCCGCAATTTGGTACTGCGTGAGTGAGAACTTGAAGAGCGGCTCGGAGTCGGTCTTCTGGCATACCACGCCGTCGGGCGCCAGGATAGAGCGGTAGCCCATGAGGCGCTTGGCGTGGGAGAGTCTGCGCACGGCTGCCTTGCTCTGCGGGAACGGAGCCGAGAAGTTGAGGTGGATGCGCGCCAGCTCGCCGGGGGCGAAGAAACGGCACACGTCGTCTTGGGTGTCGAGAACGAAGACGGCGTTGTACACGCCCTCCTCGATGGCGCGCTGCGCGGCGAGCACCACGCAGACTTCCTCCACATCGACGCCCACGAAGAGCACGTCGGGCTCGGCCTTGGCGCTCTCGATGGCGAAGCCGCCTTTGCCGCAACCCAGGTCAAGACGGACCTCGCGGGCACGGGGCAGCAGCATCTCGGCCCAGTGGCCGGCACGCTCCTCGGGATCGTCGACGATGGCGTCGGCAAAGAGACGCCTGCGTTCGTCGAGGTTCTTGGGTTTGCGTGCGCGCATGGGCTTGCCTTTCGTTGGGTTTCGAGACGATGTGGCAGAATACCACGCCTATCTCGTGCGCCTGTGCTATAAATGCGTGCATAAGACAAACCCCATTGTGCAGAGAGAGTACCCATGCCAGGTAAGCCCCAGGAAAAGCATGCCATCGACGAGCCGTTTTCTATGAGTGACCTGGGACGCGTCACCCTCAAGAAGGCATGGGGGCATTTCTGCACCATCACCCACCACAAATTGCTCGTGATGCGCTACTGCTTTCGCGTGGGCCTGTACCGCCAGGGCCTCGCACACGACCTGTCCAAGTACTCGCCCTGCGAGTTCATGGTCGGCGTGCGCTACTACCAGGGATTTCGTAGCCCCAACTCGGCTGAGCGCGCCGTAAAAGGGTACTCCGAGGCCTGGATGCACCATAAGGGGCGCAATCGCCATCACTGGGAGTACTGGGTGGACATCAAGGGCAACGGCGACCCCACGATGGAGGGCAAGCCCATGCCCACGCGCTATGTGGTCGAGATGTTCTGCGACCGCATCGCCGCGAGCCGCGTGTACAAGAAGGACGCCTATACTGACCGCAGCCCCCTGGAGTATTACGAGCTCGAGCATTCTGCCCCTGTTGAGCTGCCCATTCATCCGATGACCGAAGCCCTGCTCAAGCGCCTGCTGGTGATGCTTGCCGAGCAGGGAGAAGAGGCGGCGTTTGCCCACGTGAAGCGCGAGATCGTGCACAAGCGCTACGTCGAGGGCCCCGGCTGCAGGTTTTAGCCAGGCGAAGGGCCCCGGTGCGGCTGTTTTCGGCCGCGGACGGCCAGGCGCTCATCATTTAACATACATTTCAATGGTTCAAATGTATGTTAAATCATCAAAAGACCAGTTGACGTGTTTTTTGAAATCCTGAAATGTATGTTATTTTGAAGAGAAGCCTTGCAAGTCGGCTTTCATGCCCGCGAAAAAAGGCCGACATCCGCAACTGGATGCCGGCTTTTGTTGGTCTGTGGGGGTTGCTTGTTACTCGGGCTGCGCCTGCGTGCCGGAGTCAGCCGCCTTGCGCGTGCGTGTGCGGCGTGCGCGCGGCTTGGCAGGCGCAGGGTTGTCTGAGCCGACATCCTGAGTGACAGATACGGCCTCGGCAATTGCAGTCTCAGCCGATGCAGGGGCTTGCGAGGTCTCGGTCTTAACCTCGGCGGGAGCTTCCTTTGCCTTGGAGCGTGAGCGTGTCCTGGTGCGCTTGGGCTTGGGGGCGGTGTCGGCCTTGCTCGTAGGGGTGCTATCCGAAACGGGAGCGGGCTGATGGTCGGCCGCAATGTCGTTCTGCGGCTTGATTGCAGGGGTGCGCGCGGCGGCAGGGGCAGGCTCATCTGTGCGCTTCGGTACACCTGAACTGGCAGTATCAATCGGCGTGGCCTCGGTCCTGTCCTTGGTCACATCGCTCTTTTGGTCGTCGGCGGACCGCTCTTGCTTGGACTTCGCGGGGCCATGCGCAGTTTTCTTGGCGGCCTTCTGACGGCGTTCCCGCGCCGTGATAACGACAGGCTCTGCCGCAGGTTCCGTGCTGGGAGTGGCGGAGAAGGAGACGGGTGCATCGACAGTGGACTTCCCGTCGCTGGGTATGACCTCGCTACCAGTAGCGGGAAAATCGGCACGTCCTTCTTGAGCGATTGTCTCTACCAGGGAAGTCGTCTTTTGGACGTCCTCCTTGGTTACTTGTGCTTGCTTGTCGCCCTGTGCGTTTGCCTGGTTCTTGGGCTTGCGGCTCCTACGACGAGACTTGGGAGAAGTCTTGGAGTCCGAGGAATCCTTTTCATCCGTCTGGTCGACAGGGGAGGCACCTGCAATCGCAGGTAAAGAATCTTTCTCGGCAGCCTCATTGGAGGAGTTTGCTTTCTCCGCCGCGGTCGTATTGCTTGTCTCAGAAGCCGCTGTGCTGGCCTCGGCCGCGGTGCTCGCCTCTTGCTTCTGTTCGCTCTCAGTCAAGGTATCTATCGGTGTCGCGCCTGCGACATCAGCCATTTGCGTTGCATCCGTCGCGTTCGTCGTGTCGTCCGTTTGTACTGCATCTGCCAGGTTTTCTGCCTGAGTTTTTTCCGGCGCACTCTCCTTGGCATCGGCTGCCTTGCGTGCGGCGCGGGAGCGGCGCCTGCGGGCAGAGCGCGACAGCGCACGTGGCTGCTCGGTGTTGTCGTTCGCGGTTTCTTCGATGTCAGCGGCGG
>USJP01000222.1 GCA_900555105.1 uncultured Coriobacteriaceae bacterium
AATGGGTGCTTTTCTTGGTGTCAGACGGCCGCCAGTCCACGGTTGTCTCATTTGGCCGAACGCGTGGCTGGAGAACCCTATTTTTGCGGAAACATCTCTTGATTTTCACGCGCGCCACTTACAATTGCCGCCATGCAAGTGGATTCGGCCGCCATAGCAGCCGATGAGATGCGAAAGGACCGACCAAATATGAACGCTGACGCCTATCTTGACCTGCTTCGTGCTCGCTATTCTGTGCGTGCATTTACCGATGAGCAGCTGACTGAGGAAGAACTCGCCGCCATTCTCGAGGCTGGCCGTCTTTCGCCCACGGCATGCAACAACCAGCCCGTTCGCATCTGCGTCGTGCAGAGCACCGAGGGCCTTGCTAAGGTGGACGAGTGCTCGAAGTGCCGTTACGGTGCGCCTACCGCGCTCATTGTCGCATTCGACAAGAACGCTTCAGCTAAGGGCATGGGTTGCGAGTCGGGCGATTTCGGCACCATCGACGCCTCCATTGTCATTACTAACATGGCAAACGCTGCAGCGGTCCTTGGCCTGGGCAGCTGTTGGATCGGCGCCTACGACCCCCAGGCCGTGCGCGCCCGTTTCAACGTGCCTGCCGACTATGAGCTGGTAGACATGCTCATGCTGGGTCATCCTGCCCCCGAGTGCACTCCCAGCCCCCGCCACGCCGACCGCTTCCCCCTCACCCAAACCGTGAGCCACGAAGCTTTCTAATCCACGGCCTGGTTGGTCTGAACGGCCCACGGTGACGTGGCCCCCGAGTGCGACTCCGCATCCCTTTGCCCTTCGCCCCCCAACAACCTAACCCGTCGCCGTAACCGCGCGGGGAACGAAAGGACTCTCCTGGCGCAGTTCCGCAGCCGCAAAGCGGCGAGGACTGCCTGAGCACAGGAGGGCCCTCTCGTTCCCATGGGAGACTTACGAGCTACTCAACCCATGCTCGCACTCTTTTTATCACCGTTGAGGTTGCGACTTGCGGCTGTTAGTTGTGTTCGACGAAGTTTGGAGGGGATTAACTCACGTCACAGCTCTTTATAGTTGGACCTTGCTCGATCTATATCTCAACAGTCTTTGGAACGGTATACTCATCCTAAGCCGCAATGGTCAGGAGGACGTTCATGCCAACTATCTGTATGTTTAGAGGCATCAAGATTTATATAAACTGGCGCGACCATCAGCCCTCTCATTTCCATGCTTCTTACGGTGGGGATTCCGTTATCGTCTCAATTCGCGACATTGAAGTCCTTGAAGGTGAAATGCCCAACAAGCAGCTCAAGATGCTTCTTGGTTGGGCGGCCCTCCATCAAGACGAGCTCCTTGAGAACTGGGCCCTCGCTGAGAAGAACCAGGAGCTCTTTCCCATTGATCCTCTTCGTTAGGTTTGGGGGTGTTTGTCATGCAGCATGACGTGACATTTTATACCAAACGTGGATTCGACTATAAGACGGCTGAGTATTTTGCCTCGGGGCGTCGCAAGGCGACGGCGGTTAAGCCTTTGCCGGATAAGTCGCTCCTCGTCACGTTTGATAACGGTGAGATGAGATTCTACGACATGACACCGCTGATATGTCCCGGCACGGTCTTTGCTTTTCTTGCAGACGAGGGCGCGTTCGAGCGTGCATACATTGATGAGAATCACGACATTGCCTGGGATATTGACCCTCAAGTCGACAGTGCGGTTGTTTGGAACAACAAGGTGGACATTAGCGCCGATACTTGCTATCTAGAAGGCAAAGTCGCTTAACGCTCAAACAACCTAACCCGTCGCCGTAACCGCGCGGGGAACGAAAGGACTCTCCTGGCGCAGTTCCGCAGCCGCCGAAGACGGCGAGGACTGCCTGAGCACGGGAGGGCCCTCTCGTTCCCATGGGAGACTTGCGAGCCGCCTGGCCGCCCCTTGCCCTTAGCGTCCCGACGGCCTGACCCGTATGTCCGGCGCGCAAGGTGACAGAAAACCCTCCTGGCGCAGTTCCGCAGCCGCCGAAGGCGGCGGCGAGGACTGTCTGAGCACAGGAGGGTTTCTGTCACCTATGGGAGACGCCCGGCCCTACTCAGCCTCTGCGCCGAAGCCTTGGAGATGCTGGGCGTCTCGGGCAGCGTTGGGCGTTAGCGCTTGCGATTTTGCTATCCTCAGCTGTTGTACGTTTTACCTCACGCGACCATCGGAGGTTCATCATGCTTGAAGTCATCCACACCGATAAGGGTCCTGCGGCCATCGGTCCCTACTCCCAGGCCATCAAGGCCGGCGGCTTCGTGTACGTGAGCGGTCAGCTGCCCTTCGTGCCCGAGACCGGCGAGCTGCTTGAGGGCACGGTTGCACAGAAGTGCGCTCAGACCGCCAAGAACATCGCCGCCATCCTCGAAGCTGCGGGCAGTGGCATGGACAAGGTCGTCAAGACCACCGTCTTCCTCACCGACCTGGCCGACTTCGCCGAGGTGAACGCCGAGTACGCCAAGCACTTCGTCTCCAACCCCGCACGCGAGTGCGTGCAGGTGGCCGCCCTGCCCAAGGGCAGCGTCCTGGAGATCTCGGTCATCGCCGAGGCCTAAAGTTTTTCTAGAACATCGCCGTGGCTTGGAGCGCTGCGGGGGTTCGTGCACTCTGGTGCACCTTGCCCTCACGCCTCTCGCCACGGCGATTTTCATATCTTGAACCCCCGTTTTTCAAGGTGCCTCTTGGGGCCTGGTTTGGACAACGATGTCTGTAGATCTGTTTTCCTTGGCCATCATCGTGCTCGTGTCGGCGCTTGTGCCTATTGTGGCGCGTGCCATTCCTGGCCGCATTGTGCCCGAGACAGTGTTCTTGCTGCTTGCAGGCGCGCTTCTCGGCCCGCATATGGCAAACGTCATCGCTGTCGACCAGACTATCTCGTTCATTTCCGAACTGGGCCTGGCCTTCCTCTTTCTGCTTGCGGGTTTTGAGATCGACCCCAAATCCATTGTGGGCACTCAGGGCCGTCATGGCCTTGCTACCTGGCTCGTGTCATTTGGTCTGGCAGCCGTCTTCATTTACACGACCGGTATCGCCACGCTTAGCAGCATCGAGGGCGTCGCCATCGCCATCATCCTCACCACCACCGCCTTGGGCACGCTACTGCCTATCATGGCTGAGCGCGGTCTTATGGGCACGCGCGTAGGCGACTCGATTCTTGCGTACGGCACTTGGGGCGAGCTGGGGCCCGTTGTCGCCATGGCACTGCTGCTCACGACGCGCGCCAAGGTCGCAAGCGTGGCGATTCTCATCGGACTCGTGTTGCTCTGTGTTCTCATCGCTGCGTTTGCCAAGGGTGTGCACCGTTTCAGCGGCAAAATTTACACCTGGATCACAGAGGGCGCCCAAACGACCTCGCAGACCTACGTGCGCTTTACCGTGCTACTGCTCGTGGCTCTGCTCGCGTTTGCCGATATGTTTGAGCTCGACCTCGTCCTGGGTGCTTTTGCGGCAGGCTTTGTCCTGCACTGCCTTGTACCTGAAGACAACGAGACGCTCGAGCCCAAGCTTATGGGCATGGCGCACGGCTTCTTCATCCCGCTGTTCTTCGTAGTCTCCGGAGCAAAGATTGACCTCACGGCCATTGCGCTGAGGCCTGCACTGCTCGTGGGCTTCATTTTCCTACTGCTTGTCATCAGGGCGCTGCCCATCTTTATCTCGCTCTCAATGGCCAAAGGCACGCGCGACATGGCGGGCGGCAGCCGCGCTTCAGTGTCCATCTACTGCACCACGGCACTGCCGATTATCGTCGCTGTTACGTCCGTTGCTGTTCAGGCGGGTGCCATGACTGAGGAGATCGCCTCTGTCCTTATGGCTGCTGGTGCCGTGACGGTGCTGGTGATGCCGCTCGTTGCCATGCTTTGCCAGCGTCTTGCCGACATGCACCTCGTTGATGCAGCCAAGGAGGCGGGCGCCACCCCGGCCGACGCGCGCCACATCCTGCATGACCATGTCGTTCTCGGCAAGCTCGTGCACGACATGGAGAAGGCCCAGGG
>USJP01000223.1 GCA_900555105.1 uncultured Coriobacteriaceae bacterium
ATGGCCGACTCGAGCGTGGCAAGCGGCGGCAAGGCGCCGAGCGTGTAGCAGCCGATGTCGCCCAAAACGATGGCGCGCATGCGCTTGAGCTCGAAGAACGGCACACGGTGAGGGCAGCCGGCGCACAGTGCCGGAGGACGGCCGGGCAGGTTTGCCCCAGCGGCGAGCTTGCAGGCCTCATCGTTGCAGGGAACCTCAAGGCCCAGGGCACGGCGAATGATGGCAGGCGAGAGCTCGAAGGCGCAGGGCAGCGGGCTTGCCCACTCGGCAGGCACGTGACCCATGGCGCGGATGGCCTTCTCGTAGTAATCGCAGGCCTCCTCAACCACGTATACCTTGTCCACCGCGCCAAAGAACTCGACGATCTTGCGTGCAGGCAGCGGGTAGGAGATACCGAGCTTGAGGGTCGACGCCTCGGGCACGGCCTCACGAACGTGCTGGTAGGCAGCGCCGGAACAGATGAAACCAATGGTGGTGTCACGCAGCTCGATCTTGTTGAGCGGGCTCGTCTCGGCGTATTCGGTGAGCTTTGTCACGCGCTCGTCGGCCACCAGGCGCTTGGGACGGGCATTTGCCGGCATCATGACCCAGTCCTTGATGCTCGTCTCAAAGGCGATGGGCTTGCAAGTCTGGCGCTCCCCCACCTCGACGGGCGTGCGCGTGTGCGAGATGCGCACGGTGGAGCGTACCATGCAGATGGTGGAGAACTCCTCGGAGAGTCTGAAGGCCTCCTTGGTCATCTCGAGAGCCTCGGCGGAGTCAGCAGGCTCGAACATGGGAACGCGGGCAAATGCGGCGTAGTTGCGGCTGTCCTGCTCGTTCTGAGAGGAGAACATGCCGGGGTCGTCAGCTGCGAGCAGCACCAGGCCGCCGCGTACGCCCGAGTAGGCAAGCGACATGAGCGGGTCGGCAGCAACATTGACACCGACGTGCTTCATCGTCACGAGTGCGCGGTGCCCTGCCATGGAAAAGCCCAGGGCGTTCTCAAGGGCGACCTTCTCGTTGATGGCCCACTCCGCATAGACGTCGTCGAGCTTGGCGAACGTCTCGAGCGTCTCGGTCGAAGGGGTGCCCGGATAGCCGAAACCGGCGTCACAGCCGGCTTCCCATGCTCCCCTGGCTATAGCCTCATTGCCGCTGAGCAGCTGTTTCATCGTGTCCTCTCAATCCCTGGGTCTTTGGAACTTATATCGGCGAGCCTCCGCCGATGAAGTCGGTGATAGTGTCGAATCGGATGAAAAGGCCCGGCGAGGGCGCATCGATCATCTGGCCGTTGCCGATGTAGATGCCCACGTGGTGGTCGCTGGGGAATACCAAGTCGCCCGGTTCAAGCTCATCGATTGAGGTCTTCCAGTCGCCGGCTGCCTGGATGTCGTCAATCTGGTCCCAGGTGGTGCGGCCGATAGAGTATCCCTCAAGGGCGTAGCAATGCTGCGCGAAGCCGGAGCAGTCGTACCCGAGATATGTGGCATAGTTCGAGTCGTCGCCACCCCACACGTAGGGCATACCCAGGCATGCGTAAGCATTTTCCGTGACGGAACCCTGGGAGATGCCCACGTTGTACACATCTACGGCCTCGCCTGCGTCTGCCGCGTCCGCAGCAAGGGCACGGGCCGATGCTGCTGCCGTGAGCTGCTCCTGCTGTGCGGAGAAAAGCTGCTGCACTTGCGTGGACAGCTGAGCCACGATGTCGTCGGACTCTTGCTTCTGCTGGGCGAGCTGGGCCTCTTGCTCCTGAAGCTGGTTGAGCAGGTTGGTCTCGGTGGCCTGTTGCTCGGTGAGTTCCTGTTGAAGCTCCTCGAGCCTGACCTTGAGGTCCTTGATCTCGTTGATCGTCTCGACCTGGGAGTTCTGTACGGCGCTTGCGTAGTACGTGCGCGTCACGAAATCGTTGAAGTCCGACGAGGCCAAAATAACGTCGAGGAAGCTCAGGACGCCCGACTTATAGGTGATCTGCAGGTACGCGGCCAATGCGGCCTGGGCGGTCGCCAGGTCGCTTGTGGTCTGTGCAATGTCGGCCTTGGTCTGGTCGATTTGAGAGCCGATGCGCTTGAGGTCGGTCTGCGTCGAGTGGATGAGACCTTGTGTCTGCTCGAGCTGCGCACCGATCTCCTGCAGTTTTGCCTGGGCTTCGTCAAACTGCTGCTGGGCAGCGATGAGCTCGTTGGTGGAAGTCGGTGTGGCGGTTGCAGCCTGAGCTTCTTGTTCCGATGTGTCCTGCTCGCCGGTGCCTTCGGCAGTGTCTTCGACCGTGTCGGTCTGCTGGGCACCGGTATCGTCTGCAGGATCGTCGACCGTGTCGGCCAGGGCAACAGGGACGCTGAGTGCAAGCGTGAGCGCGCCGAGCGCAATGAGCTTTCGTGCATGCATGCCGTTGGTTTTCATATCGACCTCCCCTGCTGCGCTTGCCTGTTACATCAACCTGACTATGGTACGCCTCTTAGACCGGGCAACCGCCGAAACAATCGCTGAACCAGCATGAACGGTACTGAACGACCTGACCTTCGTACGGCGCGTCGATGAGGCAGCCGCCGCCCTGGTAGATTCCCACATGACCGGAGTGCGGGAAGATGAGGTCGCCGGCCTCGAGTTGGCTCATGGAGTAGACCATCTGACCGCAGGCAGAGATGTCGGCTGCCTGGGAGTAGGTGTCGCGGCCGATGGAGTAGCCGGCCTGGGCGTAGCAGTACTGCGTGAGACCCGAGCAGTCAAAGCCGGAGGGATCGGTGCCACCCCACACGTAGGGCACGCCGCAGTAGTTCCAGGCGATGCTGGCAACCGAGTAGATGTGGTTGCCCGAGCCGCCGGCGGAGCCGCCCCAATCGCCGTCGGAAGAACCACCGCCGTTGTCGGAGTCACCGCCCCAGTCTCCGTCAGAGGAGCCGCCGCTGTTGTCAGTGGAACCGCTGTTGTCGGGTGTGGTGGAGCCGTTATCGGTGGAGCCATTGTCTGTGGTGCCGCCGTTTCCACCGTTTCCGTTCGAGGTGCCCGTGTTTCCGTTCGAGGTGCCGGTGTTGCCCGAGGAAGTGCCGCCGTTGGAGCCTGCGGCCTCTTGGGCCGCGCGCTCGGCTGCAGCGCGTTGCTCGGCTATGGTCTCCTGCTGGGCCTGGGCAATAAGTGCAGTGACCTCTGAGCTCAGGCTGGCCGTGTAGCTGCTGTAATAGCTCTCGGTGCTGGCAAGCTGGTCGGTGTAGTCCTGCTGGTCGGCAAGCAGCTGCTCCTGCGTGGCGCGCTGTTGCTGAAGCTCGGCTTCTTCTGCCTCGAGTTCGGCCTTGAGCGTCTTGACGTTGTTGATGGCCTCGGTGTCGGCATCGTTGACCTTGTTGGCGTAATACAGACGGCTCACGAAATCCTCGAAGTCGGCCGAGTCAAGGAGAACCTCAAGCAGGTTGGAGGTGCCGGCCCTGTAGCTTGCCCCAAGGCGGTCAGCAAGAACATCCTGGGCCTCGAGCAGCTCGGACTGCTTCTGGGCGATGGTCACCTCGAGCTCGGCGATCTGGTCGTTGGTCTGCTGCAGGTTGGCCTGACACTCAGCCAGGTTGTACTGGGCAATCTCAAGCTGCTCGGTAATGCTTTGCAGTTCGGCCATGGCCGCCTCATACTCGGCCTGGGCGCCGGAAAGCGCCGCAAGGGTCGCATCGGTAGCAGCATGAGCACCGCGGGGCGCAAGGACACCGCCCATGAGGCATGCAGCGCCTGCTACGACGGCAACCTTGCCGAAGTCGCGCCTGGTGAGCTGTCGTGCTTCTGAATCATTCATGACCATGATATTTCCTTACTGGTCTTTGTTCGCTAAATAGTCCGTCTGACGAGGGGTTTAGAGCGGGCTGCCGCCACCGCAGAAGCCGTCGCAGAAGTACAGGGTCCTGACCTGTACGCCTCCCGAGGGGATGGAATCGATGATGTAGCCGTCGCCGATGTAGAGGCCCACATGATAGATGGAACCGCCACGGGCATAGAAAACAAGGTCGCCCGCCACA
>USJP01000224.1 GCA_900555105.1 uncultured Coriobacteriaceae bacterium
GGGTGGGGGCTGCCGCGCGCCTGGTGCAGACTTGCGTCGCCGCATGCAGGAGCTGGAGCGCCAGAAGGGCATCCTTCACGGCCTCGTCCTCATCGCTCTCGGCATCGCCTGCGGCGCCATGTCCAGGGTCACCGGCGGGACGGACGCGCGGGGGCCTCGTCTCCGGCATCCTGATGGGCCTGTCCGTCGGGGAGACGCTGGTGGGCACTGGGTCGTTGGGGGGCAGATGCTCGGAAAGTGATCGCGGGACTTGCCGCCGTGACCGGGAAGCGGGCCGCATGCCTTGCCGGCCCCGGGGCGCTCCCTGGTTTGCCTATAAATACGACCTTGCCGTGTGCCCTCCTCGATGTCGTCGGCGATATTCTCCATGCATACGTTTGCTTTGGCGCAGGTCCGGCAGTCTTTCTCCGGGCAGACGCTCTGCATGTTCGCTATAGCAGCCCAATGGCCTCTTGTAGTTCGCGCCTGCTATGGATTCCGAGTTTCTCGTATATGTGTCGCGAATGGCTTCTGACTGTATTATCGGAAATCATAAGGGCTTCAGCGATGTAAGGCTTGCTGTATCCCTTGGCGATGAGAACCATAACCTCTTCTTCACGCGGGGAGAGCCCCTTCGCCGTTGCGAGAGCCAGACAGAGCTGCTCCACCTCAGCTGCGCTGTGGCTTTCAGAGACGGAATTGTTGTTGATGTCGTGAAAGACCATGCGTAGGCCCTTGGATTGGGGGTTGATTGCCAACACCGTTGCAAGCGCCATGACAACGAGAAGGAACATCGCCGTCGAGTTGAATGGCAGCTCCGGGGTAACGGATGCAAGGAAGGTCAAACCATAAACAGGGCATCTTCCGACATAGTATGCCAGTTCCGAGGCCGCTATGACGAGACATCCGTTGCGGATGGGGTTTTTCTTATCGTGTTGGGCGATATCAACGGCAAGGAGTGTGGCGCATGTTGAACTGAAATAGGCAACGGAGACCGTTGCAACTTGAAGGAGGGGATTTGGCCCGACGATGCCTAAAAAGGCCAGCACGAGACACATCAAGGCGAAGGGCACCTTGATGAGGAACATGAAATCGATGGACATCTTTCGTGCCGTGACCCACCACAGCAAGAACGCCAGCCAGCCGATGACAAGGAGATTCGAGCCTATTGAAATCAGATGGCTGGGCTCCGGGCCGAAAACAAAGCTGCCGTACTTGGCTTTTAACAGAATATTTGCTGCTGAATATGCAAGCCTCATTGCTATGAGACATATAAGAGGCCCTATGATGGCGGATACGCCTTCCTGAAAAAGAGGCTCGTACGCTCGAGGTTTGGGCTGGTCACGGAAAGCCTTGAGCATTGCAAGGCCGGAGCATATAGGGGCAAGCAGTCCAATCGCTGAGCCCACGATGTCAGGCGAGCTGGACATCAGCATCACAGCTATGATAGACGAAATGGACGAGAGGCAGATTGAACCGAATGCTCCCCGTGCGGTTAATGAGGCTAGAAGCAAAAGGCCGCCCAGCGAGAAAACGGCCTCAGAAACGCCTATGGCGAGGAATGTCACTACGACACTCCATGCTGGCGGGTTGAACACGCCAAATACATCGATTCCCAATACGCTCACGGTTCCTACGAGAGCTGCGGGAAGAGAGAGCCTGGGCAGAATATGGCTGACTCGCGCGTCGCCGAAAGCCGCGAAGAGAAGCAAGGCCAGAGAGAGCGAGAGCGAGGGATGAACGAACCAGAAGTCCGGCAGCAGCACATAACTATGCGAATTCGTCCAAAACTGCATGATTCCAAAGGCGCCCAGAAGGGTTGTTGCCAGGATGGATGGGAACTTTGTCCCTTTGGGAACGGCTTGCAACTCGAGTACCCCCGACAATTTCAAAAAACACCAGCTCACTTACTATAGCACGATGGTGTGAACCTCCTTGCTGGAATTGAATCGGTCAAGACCGCACGTTCGTGCAATGGCGTGAAGCGAGGAAAAAGAGGAGAGTCGATGCCGCCAGGGGCGATAGTGGCATGGGCCACGCCGCCCAAAACTCAAAGAACAGGAGAACCGTCATGGCAATCAATGCAAGCCGTAGGAACTTCATCAAGACGGCCGGCGCAGCAGCGGCGACCATAACCGCAGGGTCTTTTGGGGTTGCTAGCGCCGATGAAGCGGCTTGGGACGAAGAATTTGATGTTGTGGTTGTAGGAGCCGGCATAGCTGGTCACGCTGCCGCTATGACGGTTGCCGCCGAGGGCGAGGGAGCCACGGCTTTGTTGCTTGAAAAGTGCGAGGCACCCGCAGGGTGTTCGCCCTATTGCGGTGGCCGTTGCTTGTGGACGAACGACGCTGAGGCCATGAAGACTTATATCAAGGACATGTCCCAGGGGTGCACGCCCGACGATGTCATCGATGCGTATGCCGAAGGCATGACGTGGATTCCCGAATGGATTTATTCGTTCGGTGCGAGCGAAGCAGACTTGACTATTGTTCAACCCGGCGTAGATGGCGTCTTCGGCGCACGAGAGCCCGAACACCCCGAGTGCGAAGGCAGCTACAGCATTGGCGTTCTGTCCTTTGGCGGCAAGGGTGCGACTAACCCAGACGCGCCCATCCATATCATGCCTTGGATGGAAGACGTTGTGGCTGGTATGTCTGATGTTGTTGAGTATCGACCCGCGACTCCTGTTGAAAAGCTGGTCAAGGATGAGTCGGGCGCGGTCGTGGGCGTCATTGCCGGGGACAAGCGCATTAAGGCCAACAAGGGCGTCATCATGACTCTTGGTGGTTTTGAGCACAATGCCGAGATGCTTGAGTGCTATATGGGTGTGGGCGCGGCCATCTCATCCGCTGGCCTTGGCAATACGGGTGACGGCATTCTTATGTGTCAGGCCGCCGGTGCGGGTTTCTGGCACATGCACGGAGGAGCGGCTTTCTGGCTTAACGGTCGTAGTCTCGACAATTCGATTGCAATCAATTCCGACAAGCGTTTTGGTATTACCGTGGGCATTAATGGCCGCCGTTTCTATCAGGATTGGGACGCTTGCAAGGCAAACATCGAAAGCGATGGCTATGCCTACATGTCTGATGCAAAGGGACATGTTGGGTATCGCCACGGTATGACCCAGTTCGGTGGCTACTGGCGTCATCTGCCTATGCCCGATACCGCTTGGTATGTGTTTGATGCTGACGGCCTTGCCGCGGGTGCTATTCCGGCAGATGTTTCTGAAGATCCCGTGGCTGATGGCATTGCGGTGTGCGCCGATACCATTGAGGAGCTGGCCGAACTCATCGACGTGCCTGTCGAAGAGCTCAGCGCGACCGTCGCGCAATGGAATGACTCTTGCGAAAAGGGCGCGGACCTCGCCTTCTATCGTCCTGAGTCCACGCTTAATCCCGTGAAGACTGCGCCGTTCTACGCACAACTGTGTGCTCCCATGATGCTTAACACGGACGGTGGCCCCGTGCGCGATGCGAAGGGCAGGGTCCTCGATCCCTGGGGCGAGCCGATCGTGGGCCTCTACTCTGCTGGAGAGTTCGGTTCGGTCTGGGGCAACAAGTACCAGGGCTGCGGCAATGTCGCAGAGTGCATTGTCTTCGGTCGCATTGCCGCCCAGACTGCGCTCGGTCTGTAGGCCATAGAGCCGGTTCTGCGCCTTCGCCGATGGCGTTGCGCCCGCGTTTAGGTTAACGGAACTCAGGCCCCGCTTGGACCGTCTGGTTCAAGCGGGGCTTTGATTGGCCTTCGGGCTCCCAAGGGCCCGCCTCAGCTGCTTTGCCCTACGATACAAGGTCCTTTGCGGCGGTGCTGCCTGCGAGGACGCCGGAGGCCAGGGCGAAGCCGTTACAGGAGCCGCCCTGGTAGTAGGGGGTGCTCCAGAAGTCGCCGTCAACGCCGGCAACGTAGAGGCCGGCTACGATGTCGTTGTTGCCATCGACTGCGCGGCAGAAACCGTCTGTCTTGATGCCGCCGAGCGTGACCCATGCACCGG
>USJP01000225.1 GCA_900555105.1 uncultured Coriobacteriaceae bacterium
GAACGCCCTGCCGCCTATCGTGACGGTGCTTGGCCTTCAGATTGCCGGTTGCTTCACCGGCGCCATCCTGACCGAGAGCATCTTCTCCTGGCCCGGCATGGGCACGCTCATCGTGAAGGCAATCACCAATCGTGACTACATGCTCATCCAAGGTGCGGTTCTGTTCTTTGCCATCGTGTTTATCGTTGTCAACCTCGTCGTCGACCTCGTGTACATGATCATCAACCCGCGCGTGAGCTACGAGGGAGGTTCTAAATAGCCATGGCAAACAACACTGCTACCGCACAGGCCAAGGGTTTTGCGCCTGAGTACGACGAGGAGCTGCTGAAGCGCGAGCGCAAGGCCAACAGCGCCTGGAGCAAGCTTCGCCGCAACAAGACCGCCATGGTCGGCCTCGTCATCGTCGTCGTCATGATTCTTCTTGCCGTGTGCGCACCTCTCTACACGCAGATTACCGGCTTCCAGTTCAACAAGATCGACCCCATCCACGGCTACCTTGAGCCCGGCACGGTTGTGAACGAGGGCGAGATGGCCCACATTCTCGGCACCGACAAGCTGGGCCGCGACCTTCTGTGCCGTCTGCTCTACGGCGCGCAGACCTCGCTCATCGTCGCCTTCGGCGGTACCATCGTCGCCGGCCTCATCGGTGCCCTGCTCGGCCTCATCGCCGGCTTCTTCGGCGGTTGGGTCGACTCGCTCATCATGCGTATCATGGACGGTATGCTGTCCTTCCCCTTCATCCTTCTCGCCATCATCCTTATGACGGTGCTGGGATCGGGACTGTTCAACGTCATTTTGGCAATCGGAATCGGCAGCGTGCCCAACTTCGCCCGCGTCCTGCGCGGCGAGGTCATCATCGTGAAGAACGCCGAGTACTGCAACGCCGCTCGCGTCCTGGGCGTTTCCAACGCCCGCATGCTCTTCACCCACATCCTGCCCAACGCCATCTCGCCGCTCATCGTGTACGCCACGCTGGGCATCGCCGGCGCCATCATCTCCGAGGCCGCCCTTTCGTTCCTGGGTCTGGGCATCACCGAGCCCACTCCCTCCTGGGGCCAGATCCTCTACAGCGGCAAGGACGTCATGAGCAACCATCCCATCATCTCCACGGTATCGGGCATCTTCATCCTTGTCACCGTGCTCGGCTTCAACCTGCTGGGTGACGGCATCCGCGACGTTATGGATCCCAAGATGAAGAAGTAGGCCTATCCCGTTGGGATATGGCACGAACGACCCGACACGGCCGAGATCGAGGAGAACGACCAATGAGCGAACATGTGCTCTCAGTTAAAGATCTAAAGACGTACTTCCACACCGCCACGGGCATCTCAAAGGCCGTCGACGGCGTGAGCTTCACCCTTGACGCTGGCAAGACCATGGGCATCGTAGGCGAGTCCGGCTCGGGCAAGAGCGTGACCGCCAGCTCCATCATGCGACTGCTGCCCCAGAACGGTAAGATCATGGGCGGCGAGATTGACTTCGACGGCGTCGACATGATGAAGCTTTCCAAGAAGCAGCTCGTGGCCCTGCGCGGCAACGAGATTGCCATGATCTTCCAGGACCCGATGACCTCTCTGGACCCCGTCTTCAAGGTGGGCAACCAGATGGTGGAGATGATCTGCGCCCACCAGAACGTCAGCAAGGAAGCCGCTCGCGCCATGGCCATCGAGGCCCTGGGCCGCGTGGGCATCCCCAACCCCGAGAAGCGCATGGATGCCTATCCCTATGAGCTCTCGGGCGGCATGTGCCAGCGCGTCATCATCGCCATGGCCATCTGCAGCCACCCCAAGATCATCATTGCCGACGAGCCCACCACCGCTCTCGACGTGACGGTCCAGGCTCGCGTGCTCGAGCTTCTGCGCGAGCTGCAGCGCAACCTCAACACCGGTATCCTGCTCATCACGCACAACCTGGGCGTGGTTTGGGAGATGTGCGACGACGTCATGGTCATGTACGCCGGTCAGACGGTGGAGAAGGCTGAGACCAAGGAGCTCTACGCCGCACCCCTGCACCCCTACACCTGGGGCCTGCTCGATTCCATCCCCAGGCTCTCCGACGAGTCGAAGGGCATGCTTACCACCATCCCCGGCGTTCCGCCGGATCTTCGCCTCACCGGCGAGTGCTGCAACTTCTGCAACCGCTGCCGCTACGCACAGGACATCTGCCGTACATCCGTGCCGCCGCTGGTAGAGGTCAAGCCCAACCACTTTGTCGCCTGCCACCTCCAGAACGGCACCAACAAGCTCGAGCGCGTCATCACGCGTGAAGTGGAAACTGTACAGACCAACAGGGAGGCCGAGTAATGGCAACCGAAGAGCGCACCGGCGAGCCCATTCTCAAGATTCGCCACCTGACCAAGGAGTTCCAGCTTAAGAGCGGCCTGCCCTTCGTGAAGGGCCCCGTCCTGCATGCCGTGACCGACGTCAACCTCGACCTGTACGAAGGCGAGACGCTCGGCATCATCGGCGAGTCGGGCTGTGGCAAGTCTACCCTGGGCCGCACCGTCACCATGCTTCACAAGGCAACCTCCGGCACCGTTGAGTTTGAAGGCAGGAACATCTTCGAGCTCAAGGGCAAGGAGCTCACGGATTTGCGCAAGGACGTCCAGATGGTCTTCCAGGACCCCTTCTCGTCTCTGGACCCCCGTCTGACCTGCGGCGACCTCATCGCCGAGCCCCTCATCGTGCATGGCCTCATGCCCGACAAGAAGGAACGCGACGCCTTCGTGCTCTCGCTCATGAAGGAGGTCGGCCTTGACGTCCAGCACGTCAACCGCTTCCCCCACGAGTTCTCGGGCGGCCAGCGCCAGCGCATCAACGTCGCCCGCGCCCTGGCCCTGAGCCCCAAGATCATCGTGTGCGACGAGCCCGTCTCGGCACTCGACGTGTCCATCCAGGCTCAGGTTCTCAACCTGTTCAACCGTCTGCAGCGCGAGCACAACATCGCCTACATCTTCATCAGCCACGACCTTTCGGTCATCAAGCACGTCTCCGACCGCATCGCCATCATGTACCTCGGCCATGTCGTGGAGCTGTGCGCGGCCGACCAGATTTACGAGAACCCGATGCACCCCTACACGAAGGCCCTGCTCTCGGCCATTCCGCCGGAGTCGCCCTTCCAGAAGAAGGAGCGCATCGTGCTTCAGGGCGAGATCCCCAGTCCCATCGGCGATCAGGTGGGCTGCCCGCTTGCAGGCCGTTGTCCCTACTGCACCGACCGCTGCAAGACCGAGCTCCCCGAGCTTAAGGACCGCGGCGACCGTCACCAGGTCGCTTGCTTCCTGTACGAGTAAGACCGCAGGCACGCGCTTCAAGCAACCAGTAAAATTGCGGGTCGCATCCTCACCATAAGTTGCGGCCCGCACCGCGTTTGAGATCCTCAAAGGAGACGAACATGGGTATCACGAAGCAGCAGCTCCACCAGATGGTCCTGGACAACAAGGCTGAACTTCTCGACTTGTGCTCCAAGCTCATCCAGATCAAGAACCAGAGCCCCATCGACGACCAGCTTCCTGCCATGAAGTTCGTGGCCGACTGGCTCGCTGCCAAGGGCATCGGCTCTGAGATGCTCGAGCCCAACCCCGAGTACCCCGTCCTTCTGGCCAAGATGGGCAACGAGGACGGCTTCCGCGTCGTTCTGAACGGCCACGTGGACGTCGTGCCCGCAGGAGACCTCAGCGGCTGGGATTTCGACCCGTTCTGCGGCACCGTGACCGACACCAAGATTCTCGGCCGTGGCACCTCCGACATGAAGTGCGGCCTGGCTACTCTCATGTTCACCATGGGCCTTCTGAGCACCTCGGGCGCTGAGCTGGGCGGCGACATCAGGCTCCATGTTGTGTGTGACGAGGAGATTGCCGGCGGCGGCACCACGTGGCTCTGCGATAACGGCTATGCCGACGGCGCCGACGCCGTCATGCTCTCCGGTGAGACCTCCGTGGGCGCCTACCCCATCGAGGCCGTGCGCACCA
>USJP01000226.1 GCA_900555105.1 uncultured Coriobacteriaceae bacterium
CCGCTCGTTCATCTTGCAATTCTTCATCCTGCTTCTGGTTGCTGGGACGGCGCTTCTCCTGCTCGCCGAAGGAGGCACGTTCAAGCGGGCGCAAGAGCCCCTCACGCTGGGTCGCGCCAACCCGTTGGCGGCGCTTGCCGGCACGCGTGAGCTGCTCTCCCCCTGGATGTGCGCCTTCCTCGCCTCCACGGTGCTGGCCTGCGTGGCGTCGTCGGCCTTCGACAACTCGTTCAACTACTACCTGCGCGACCAGTTCAGCTTCCCTACCACCTACAACGGCTACATCTATGCGGCCGTGGGCGTACTCGGCCTTCTGGCAAACCTCACCGTGGGCCTGCGCCTGCAGCAAGCGCGTGACGGCGAGCGAGCCCTGGGCGGCGTGTTGGCGTGCGCCGCAGTTCTGCTCGCCTCCACCGTGTTTGCAGCAAACATGCCGGTTTACCTGGGGCTTAATATCGCGTTTTATATCTTCAACACGCTGTATGTTCCCATGATGCAAGCTCTTTCTATCCAAGGGGACACAGGCGGGCACGGCAAAGTGGCAGGCCTGTTTCAGTCGGCCAAGTCGGCCGGCATGGTGGCCGGATCGCTTGCCGCAGGCTTCGTGTACGAGGTGTCCCCACAGCTTCCCTTCGTCATGGCGGCGGTGTCGTTCGCCCTGGCCACAGGCGCCATCGCAGTCGCCCACAAGATTGCGCTCACGCACGGCAGGCGCGGGTAGGGACGCCCTGGCATGCGATAACAAGGCTGGACGAGCGTTTCTCGCACAGCCTCGAACCGATAGGCGCTCATGTATGAGGATGGCCTTAGGTCTATCCAGCGCATGCCCATCACCAAACCCAGGCAACACGGAGTGGAGCCGCCCCTTTTGCCGTGGTATCGTTGCCTCAGATGTATGGGACTTGGAAAGATAGGAACAGCCGGCATGGAACCCACTTGGGGCAAGACGCTCGTCATAGCGAACCCTGCGGCGCAGAGCGGGCGCGGGCGCGAAGGGGCCATCGAAGTCGAGCGAGCCCTGAAGACGGGCGAGGCTCCTGTCGTAAGCTGGGAGATGCGTCTCACCACGCGCCGCGGCGAAGCGACCGAGATTGCGGCACAGGCCAGCGAGTACGACACCGTGCTTGTGCTGGGCGGCGACGGCGTTATCCATGAGGCGGTCAATGGGCTCATGCGGCTAGACGAGTCGGCGCGACCTCGCCTGGGAGTTCTGCCCCTGGGTTCGGGCAACGACTTCGCACGGACGCTGGGCGTGGCATCCCGCAACAAGCCGGCCGACGCCTTGCGCGAGCTTGCGGGCTGCGGCACCGAACGCACATTCGACCTGGGTTTCGTGAGCAGCGATGCCGAACCGGCCGGCACCTGGTTCATGCAGACGCTTTCTTTCGGCCTGGACGCCGCCATCGCGCTGGGTTCCATGGAGACGCGCAAGGGCAGCGGCACCCACGGCGCTGGGTCTCGACGTGTTCGCTCACAACCGCGACCCCTTCCCCTACACGGCGACGCTGTGGGAGCGGGAAGGCTCCGAGCCCGTCGAGCTCGCAGGCGAGGAAGTGGTTTTCGCGGTGCAGGTGGGCCCCACCTACGGTGGCGGCTTCCGCATCTGCCCTCAAGCGTCCCCTACCGACGGCCTGCTCGACCTGTGCCGCTCCCTGCGCGTCCCAAGCGTCCCACACACCCTTGCCCTCTTCGCACGGGCCCGTCTGGGGCTGCATGCAGGATCGCCCGTGCTGGAGTTCCGCACGGTCTCGCGCATGGAACTTGCCTTCGCGCAGCAGGAACCACTCTGCCAGGCAGACGGCGAAGCCTTGCATGGTATGCGTTACGAAATCAAAAGCGTCTCGCGCGCTCTTCGCGTCATCACAGGAAAGAGCTGGAAGAACTAGAAGGCAAGGCTGTGCGCCCACGCTTGGAGAACCTTTGACTCGAAAGCTTGCACCGGCTGGCCGCACACCGAGGCGGCCGTCTCGCCGGTACCGAGTTGTACAAACGATAGGCGCAGAACCAGCGTCGCCACCCACGCAGGAAGACTTTGGCATGAGCTCGGCAAGCTCCTCGTGACCGGGCACATGATAGCGGGCGTCATGGCCTTGATGCCTTTCTGACGAAGATGCACGTCTTCGCAGTTTTGATTTCGTAACACTTTATACAGGCCAAATGTTTTGCCTTCCCCCTTGCCTGCACGTGTCCGGACGAGGCATACGTCCCGCCCGCCGAAACAGCGCCCACTGCATCAGCGCCGGCGCCTCTGCGGTGTCTGCGCAGCTTTATCACGCATGCCGCTCGGAAACCCTGCGGCCACCGCGGACGGCAGCACTGGCGCAGCGGATCTCCTCCATAGCCATGGCGCATCCATCGGGGGTCGCGTCGTAGGCAACAGCGCAATCCCTGTCGATGCCAAGTCGGTCAGCCTCAGCCTCGACGTCGATATTGGCTGCGAGGAACAGAAACTCCCACCCGCGCTTCTTGGCGGCGCCAATCATGGCTTTCACCTGGTGATACGTGTAGCGGCAGCTTGAGTTCTCCATACCGTCGGTCGTGATGCAGAACAGCGTACGCGCCGGACGGTACTCCTCAGGCAGAATCTTCTGCACGCGCTCGTGGTAGCGGATGGCCCCGCCCACGGCATCGAGCAGGGCCGTGCAACCGCCGGGAACGTAGTCCTTCGGGCCGAGCGGCTGAACCTCGGCAATCGGCACGCGGTCGTGCACGACCCGCACGGAGCTGTCGAACATCACGGTCGAGACAATGGCATCGCCTTCAGCCTCGCGGTTCTGGGCAAGCAAGGCGTTGTACCCACCGATGGTGTCGGCCTCCAAGCCAGACATCGAACCGCTCTTGTCGAGGATGAACACGAGCTCGGTCAGGTTCTCTTTCATGGCGGCCTCCTTGGTCTTGCAGGCGGCTCATCCACCTGCGCTGATACCAAGGTAGTCGTCGCGCGGCCCCAGCAGGTAAACCGGCGGTTGACATTTTGGACGCGAAACGCCCGTCCGTCATGGCACCGGGCATCAGGCGTACAGGTCCTCCGAGCACACAAACGCGACGTCGGGCCGGTCGGCGAAAGTATTCTTATCGCAATAATAATTATTACAATAAGTATTATTGCGATAAGAATTACTGGGAAAGGACGGCAACAAGTCCGCGGTAAAGCCAAATCGACCATCCACCCTCAGGCAGAGCATCGAAGCAGATGGCGCTCACCCTAGCAAACGAGCCAGCCAAGGTCGGAGAGGCCCATAACCGAACTGCGTCGAGTCGCTCATCTACATCGACCCCAGAAGCGGCTGGTCGAAGGCAAAGAGCATGGCATTGAGCTTATAGATATCGTAACAATTTCTATTGATGAAATACATCACGATGACATCGAACTTGTTCGACATGGAAAGCGCAAGACCCGCCCGCGAAAGCAGGTCTTGCGTTTGGTCGAGGTCAAGCTCGAGCGCCACGGCGAAGGCGACGGCGGTCTGTTTGGTGGGGCGATAGCCCTGGTCATGCCGAATCTTCGAGAACAGCTGGCGCGAGATGTTCGCGCGCTTGTACACGTCGGCATCGGCAAGGCCGCGCGCGTCGATGAGCTGCAGGAGCGTCTCGGAGAAGGAGGCATCGAGGCTTTCAAGCAGCCCGGCGACCTCGTCCTCGCTCACCGCGCCTGCGGCGTGGGGCGCGAACAGCCCATCCGGCACAGACTCAGCCTCGCACACGGGCATGGAGCGCTGAAGGTCGAACATGGCCCGGCGCGGCGCGGCTGCGGCGTATGCGTCGTCGATGAGGGCTTCCACCTCATCGTATGCCTCAAGGCTCGCCGCAAACGCCGCACGGTCGAACACCACAAGGCAAACGTCCATCTCAACGCCATCGACCTGCGCCGCGTCGCTTGCGAGGAACGTCCGTACCTCCGAGCAGGCAACCTCAAACGCAGCAGCCGGCGGATACCCAAACAGGCC
>USJP01000227.1 GCA_900555105.1 uncultured Coriobacteriaceae bacterium
GCGCCGCTTAACCTGCTCAACAGCGCCATCAACAGGTTTGTTCCACTTGAGCTCAATCAGCAAGGCAGGGAGCTGCGACAAGGGCTTGGGGATATATACGACATCGGCAAAACCTTTGCCACTGGGAAGCTCCTCGATAGTGGCGTACTCATCGACAGCCGAGATGTACGCGAGCTTGACCGCCGCGCGCAAAGCCTGCTCGTTGTTGTAAAAGAGCGGCGCGGCCGCTGAGTCATGCGCTTCCTCGAGCGCGCGGGCAACCTGCCTGACATCTCCAGCGAGAGTCGCCTGCAGCAGATGGTCGGAATTCTGTATGAGATGGGCGAGCTGCGTTCTCTTTCCCGTTACCAGGGCAGACACATACTGGCGGCGAATCTCCTCATTGGGAATAAATGCCAGCTCTGCTTGCTCGTCATACCCTAGATAGCCGAGATGAACCAAGAGGGTGAGCACGTCGTCTTTGCGCTTGAACGTTGTCATGTCATTGGCAAAGGTCGTGGTATCGAGCTTCTGGGGTTCATCGGCCAACATTGAAACCACAGCCTGCCTCAACCCGTCAAAATCAAGGTCGATGTAAGTCTGCAGCGCCTCGTATGTCTCAGTGGAAGTCCAATAATCCGAGCAACGCCCCTTTGCGAGGGCCAGCGTCACCGAACGCGGGCTATACATATGCATACCGCTCAGCAAATAACCGTCGTACCAGCGCTTAACCTCGGAATAGTCCATGTTCCACGCATCACACAATGCGCGCGTCTCGTCTTCAGTGAAGCCGAAATACGAGGCCAGCTCACCCGGTGCCGTCATAGAGAGCTCGTCAAACATGTTGAGCACCGAATGAGTGCCATACTTTTTGATGGGAAGAATGCCCGTCATATAGGCAAGCGCGACGTAAGGTTTGTCCTTAAGCAGGTCGCGCAGGAATCCGATGAATGCCTCCTGGGCGGCAACGTCATGCTGGGCCTCGCGAAACACGGCATCCCATTCATCGATAATAAACACGAAGCCCGGATGCCCAGGCTCCGACGCAGTGGCGAGAGAGAAGGCCTCGAACAGGCTGTTGCAGCCCGCCTCTATCGCGCCAGGAAATGCCTTGGCCAGCTCGGTAACCAATTTGCTCGTAACGAGGGCCGGCACACCGGCGGCGCAGCCCGCCTCACCAAGGAACTGGCGCATGTCGAGATACACCACGTCGTAGGCATTGAGGTGCGCGGCGTATGTGGGGCCCTGGGCAACAGCGAGATCATCAAACAGGCCATGGGAGTCGATTCCACGCTGGTAGTATGCGCACAGCATGCTTGCCGCCATGGTCTTTCCGAAACGCCGGGGACGGCTGACGCAAACATATCGATCGCCACCGGCAAACACGCGATCGTTGAGATGGGTGATGAGGCCGCTCTTGTCCACGTAGATGCGAGCCCGGCGGTCGATGGCCATGGCCTGATTGCCAGGATTGAGATATACGCCCATGTTCATGCCCACCTTTCATCTCAGTCTCAACGCGCGACGCGCCTCAAACCACCAAAACAAACCAGGCACATCATACCCCGACACTGCGACCCAACAGACAAATCGCAAAACAGTCAGCCTGGTACTGAGTTACTTCTGTACCCCTGCCCAACTACCCCGCTGTTACTCCTCCACCTCGAGCGGGACGAACTTGAACTGGGTACAGTCGACATAGCTGCGGTTGGTGAGGCGCAGCTCGGGAATGCAGGCGAGGCTGAGCAGGCCGAGCGTCATGAAGGGCGAGGGCATCTTGCATCCCATGGCGGCCCAAGCCTGCTCCATGCGGCACACCCGCCCCGCGACCTCGGCCGCCTCGCCCGTACTTATGAGGCCGCACACCTGCAAGGGAACCTTCGCGAGAATCTCACCGTCTACCACAGCGACAGCACCGCCACCGCATTCTACGAGGGCATTTGCCGCAATCGCCATGTCAGCGTCGTTGTCGCCCACCACAAGCAGGTTATGGGCGTCATGGGCCACCGTCTGGGCGAGTGCACCGTGGATGCCCAGGCCGCACACAAATCCTGCGGCATGCGTGCCGCTTGCATGGTGGCGCTCAAATACGAAAGCCTTGAGAATGTCACGGGCAGGGTCGGCCTGCAACGCCGCGTCGCACACGGGCACCTCCACATGCTCCTCATAGGCAATGGTGTCGCCACCGCGTAGGCGAATGGCACGCACGAGAGCAGTCGAGGCCGTGGGGTCACTCGCGGGGATACAGAACGTCTCCTCGCAAATCTCCTCACCCATGTGCATGCTGTGAGTCATCCATTCGGGCCAGACAAAGGGGCCGGGATTGAAGAAAGGCACGCCACTTTCTGCCACGATTCGCCCGTCAATAATTGTCCGCTTGACACGGAAGTCCTTCAGGTCCTCAAGAAACACCAGGTCAGCGCACTTGCCAGGCGTGACGCTGCCTAGCTCGCCTTGCATCTGGAAACACGTGGCTGCATTGATGGTGACCATCTGTATGGCTTCGACAGGATCGATGCCCTCCTCCACTGCCAGGCGCAGGATATAGTCGAGATGACCATGGAGCAGCAGGGTGTCGGGGTGGCAGTCATCGGTGACAAGGCAGCAGAAACGCGTGTCGATATTGCGCCCGACAATAGCAGGGGCAAGATCGTGCAGATTGTGCCAGGCAGAACCCTGGCGAATCTGAGCATACATGCCCAGGCGCGTCTTGGCCACGACATCCTCGGCACGCACCGACTCATGGCAGGCGCTCACACCCGAGGCGATGTAGGCGTTGAGCCCGCGGTCGCACTCGGGCACGGAGTAATGCCCCGTCACGACCTTGCCTGAACGCAGAGTTGCGCAGACCTCGTCCACGGGGTTGTCGGCCCCCGCGAGGATGCCGGGGTAGTTCATCATCTCGCCCAGGACTACCGTGTACGGCCAGCCCATGGACTCCTCCACCTGGGCGGCGTCCACTTCCGAGCCCGTGTCTTCAAAGCCAGGCACCGCAGGCACGCAGCTGGGCGTGGTAAGCATGAACTTGAGCGGCACGCGCTCGGCATCGGCCGCCATCTGCTGCACCGCGGCCAGGCCCGCCACGTTGCATGCCTCGTGCGGGTCGTAATAGACGCCCACGGTACCGTGCGGCACAACGGCGCGCGCATATTCGGCAGGTCCCACCATGGAGCTCTCCACGTGCATGTGCCCGTCGAGAAAACCCGGAGCAACGTAATCGCCTGCCGCGTCGATGACGCGCGTGTCAGGCCCCATACAGTGCTGGGCCGTATAGGGAGCGATGCCCACGTAGGCAATCCTACCAGCTGCGATGGCAATGTCGGTATGCTCGAGGACCTCGCGGGTACACACATCAACAAGACGGCAGTCGCGAATCACAAGGTCTGCCGGCTCCAGGCCTTGGGCCACACGCGCAAGTCGGCGGTTGCACTCCCACAGGGGCGCGGCGCAGAAAGGATGCAGGGACTGGCTTTCAACAGCAGACATGGCAGGCCTCCTTGTTGGCAAAAGTTGGGCACGATGATACTCCCCTTTTGCTAAGAGAAGAAAGCCCGCCATGTCACTCGCAAGGCGAAAGTCTTACCTCAATCCCGCTACAAGCGCCTCAACCTGGGACGTTGTGAGAGCAGATGTGGAAACCACAGCAAAGGAATACCCATCACTTATCCAAGTGGCCACATACCAGGCATTTTCTGCCCCGCGCAGGGTCACGTCTTGTCCCGCAATACGGCTCGTTTGCGTGAGGTCGTAGCTGTTATAGTCGCCGCTCACGTCGTCGGTACCCACAGCCTTGCGTAGGCAAACCGAACCACCGCGCTCGCCACTGTAATTGACTTCAAGCATGCTGCCCTCGATGGCCTGGATGCATGCAGCCTCGGGACCATACCCCTCCGGCAAAGCAGAGTCGCTGATGGCAAGCGAGAACCCCGCAAGCGACTCCGCCTGCGCCATACTCGCGCACTCC
>USJP01000228.1 GCA_900555105.1 uncultured Coriobacteriaceae bacterium
GAAGGCGAATGTGCCCACCACACGGCCGTCCTCTTCACATACGTAGCCCACGCCATCCGCAACGTCGGCGCGCGCCGTGTCGGCGTTGGGATATTCCCCGGCCCACTGCGTGGGGTTTCCCTGCTCACACATGAAGACGCGAGCCCTGTCGTAGATGGCGGCAACCGCGTCGACATCGGCAAGCGTGGTCTTACGAATCTGCATGAAACCCTCCGAGCGTTGAAAACACCGGTACACCCTTCGGAAGCGCGCCGGCTTGGAAACCCCTACTCGACCTCTACCAGCTCATACTCACGGCTGCCAACACCAAGGGCCGCAGCGGCCTCAACGGTGTGGACGCCGTTGCGACTCTCGATGCGCTCAATGAGATGGTCGCGGCCGGGGTCGTCCGTGGCAGCGTAGACAAGGTCGAGGCACGCCTGGTCGATGGCGACGGGGTCGGTGGACGCCAGGATGCCGATGTCGGCCATGCAAGGGTCCTCGGCAACGGCGCAGCAGTCACAGTCGACCGACATGTTCTTCATGACATTGACGTAGGCAATGCCGCCGCGCTGAGCGAAGAAGTCGACCACCGAGCTCGCCGCGTCGGCCATGGACTCGAGGAACTGGTCGTGATCGGCCGTCCAGATATTCTCGGGCACTGTGACACCGTGGATGTACGCCTTGCCGTAGGACGAGGCCACACCGATAGAGAGCTGCTTGAACGCGCCGCCGAAACCTCCCATGGGGTGGCCCTTGAAGTGCGACAGTACCAGCATCGAGTCGTACTTGGCGAGGTTCTTGCCTACAAAGTTCTTCTTGAGACGCAGGCCATTGGGGATAGGCAGCTCAAGGTCGGGACCTTCGGCGTCCATGAGGTCGACGTCAAAGTAATCGTTCCAGCCATGCTGAGCAATCGCGCGCAGGTGCTTCTCAGTCGTGTTGCGCTCGCCGTCGTAGGCCGTGTTGCACTCGACGACCGTGCCGCGCAGCTGACCCACCATGGGCGCCCAAAAGTCAGGGTGCAAGAAGTTTTGGTTGCCCACCTCGCCGGAATGGACTTTGACGGCAACCTTACCAGGCAGCTCAACGCCCAACAAGCCGTAGAGTTCTACAACCTTCTCGGGTGTAATGGTACGGGAGAAATACACCTTGGGCTTGTCAGCCACGGCCGACCCCTTTCGTTCGACTGCAGAAGCGGCAAGAGACCGCTTGGGAAACCTCGGAAAGTGTACTATCAAAGTTCGCCACATCGAAAGTTTGCGCCTTTGGCTCCACACAAGGCAACAAGCAGCCCTATTGCGCAAACAAGCCGAGAAGCTCCTCGACGGTTTTTTGAGTAGGTCCAACCTCGCGGATCTCGTTGTTCCAGGCAGGGCCAAACACCATGCGAGCACTCGCCACGAGCCAATCACGCACAACAATGAGGGCATGCGGCCAGCCAGGCCTGGGCCCCCGCACCACGAGGTCCACCGCCTCCGTCAGGCCCAAGCCCCCGCGCTCAAGCTCAAGGCGACCGAGCTCATCCACCACGAGCAGACCCGGGCGAGCAGGGGGCTCACCGGCTGCAAGCTCCGCGAAGTGGGCGTTCACCCGCTCAACCGCCTCGTCGGAAAATGCCCAAGCAAGCTTCATATCGGCAGGCATGCCCTGAAGCTCTATCTTGCTCGTATCATCGGGGGCCAGGTCGCGGCGGCGCGCAAACGGCACCGCTTCGCCGCCCGGCAGCATGACATTGTCGATGCCAAGCTTCTCAAAACCGTTCGGCTTTGCGGGGTTGGGCCTCCAAACTCCTGGGGCCAGGACGCCCTCCAGCGGCACACCCTTCTCCTGCAGCTCGTCAATCAACCCTTGCAACCAGCGGGTTTTCCCCGTTTGGATTTCTCCGGTCAAGATGTACAACATAGCGCCACGGCCCTCCCAAGGTCATACGCATGCACGGAACAAGACCGTATGGTATCGCATGGAACATGACCGCGTGCGTTCAATGCGCTCAAATCGCACGGGCACAGCACCTGCCCTCGCCGAATATGTCCGAGCCGTGTCAAACACCTGTCCCCTACAAGCAAATTGCAAGCACAGAACCCTGCAGAGCCTTGCGCAATCCCCACAAGAACACAGCACTTCTCTTGCGCACCCCTACCCGCCTCTTTACCCGCGGGCCTCATCCTTTTCATCGCAGTCGCAAGACCGACGCCCACAGGCGCCACCAACGTCGACTGCACATACAAGAGCCCCTGAGCGGCTCGCCAACGAGAAGAGGGAAGAGGAACACAGCGCATGGACATCACCAGAAGAAACTTTGTTGCAAGTGCAGCTTTCACCGGTGCAAGCGCAGCCGGCATCGCGGCCGCGGCGGCCACGCTTGCCGATACCGAACAGGCCTTGGCCGTCTCCTCCGTCACCCCTGCGGTGGACAAGGAGACCGGCGAGGAAGTTCCTACCATGAACTACACCGAGCCTTACCTGCTTACTCTGAAGCCTTCAACTGAAATGAACGTGCTGTGGCTCGCCAAGGAAATGTGCGAGGGCTACGTCGAATACGGCCCCACACCCGCCCTGGGCGAGCGCGTCGAGGCCAAGCCCTACGCCTTCGAGGGCCTGCGCACCTCGGCCAAGGCCGACGGCTACGACGCCGAACCCGAGAACAACCCCGAACTTGAGGTCTGCCAGCTTATCGCCACACTCGAGGGCCTTGAGCCCGGCTCAGTCGTATACTACCGCGCCGTTACCGTGGGCAGTCAGGGCGAAGAGGTCGGCGAGCGCTACTACTTCAAGACCGCTCCCCTGCCCGGCGGCGACTTCAAGTTCGCGCTGCTCTCCGACATGCAGATGAAGGTGCGCACCAAGGAGACCGTCAAGGTCCTCGGCCAGGCAGACAAGGACTTCATCGTCTTTGCCGGCGACATGTGCAACACCCCCTGGAAGGCCGGCGAATGGTTCAACGTCGAAGGCTGCTACGAGGTTGAGGGCGAGGACGACCGCGGTTTCTTCGAATGCCTCAACCAGACCTCTGAGAACACGCACCTGCTGCAGTTCATGCCCGTCTTCCCCTGCCCGGGCAACCATGAGTTCGACGACCAGCGCGTCTGCACCGACAAGGACTTCGCGACCGACGACTCCAAGTGGACTTGGAAGATCTACATGCAGATGTTCCGCCCGCTGTACCCTGAGCAGGACTACACCGTGAACGGCAAGCGCTGGTACAGCGTGGACTACGGTGACATGCATCTGTGCTCGCTCAGCGTGGCACGCTGGAACGCCTGGGACGGCTTCGAGTACCCGGGCTGGATCACCAAGGACGACATCTCGGCCGACAGCGCCCAGGTGAACTGGCTCGTCGCCGACCTCAAGCACTGCGACGCCCGCTACAAGTGGGTCACTCAGCACTGGCATATGCTCAACCGCGGCGAGGACGGTTACTTCCCCGTGTCCACGGCCATCGAAGACCCCGAGAATCCCGGCGCCGCCATCTACCCCGACGGTGACAACTGCTGGAACGTGCTGCGCCCCATCTACGAGGCCTATGGCGTTGACGCCGTCAACTTCGGCCACAGCCACGTGTACGAGCGCTACTACATCAACGGCGTCAACTACATCGAGGCCGCCAGCATCGGCAACAACTACCGCAACACCGCCGACCCCTTCCATCCCTCCGGAAACCTCCCCATCATCGAGGAGAACAACTTCCGCTCGTTCCTGATTGTGACGGTGGACGAGAACGGCATGCAGGGTCACGGCGTGCAAGCAAGCGTCGAGACCTCCGACGTCGATACCGAGGTTGGCTACTGCGGCCGCGTCTTCGAGACGTTCACCATCGCCGAGTAAGTTGGCTGCAAGGCTGGGACCCTCTCGGCAAACCTACTCGCCTTCGGCGGTGTCGGTGGAAGACCCTCCGGTCTCCCCGGCACCGCCTTCGCTGCCGCCGGTCGAACCAGAGTCGCCCGCACCAGGGACCGGAG
>USJP01000229.1 GCA_900555105.1 uncultured Coriobacteriaceae bacterium
ATCGTCATCCTTGAGAAGAACGCCATGGAGGGCGGCAACACCATCTTCGCTTCCTCCGGCATGAACGCTTCCGAGACCGCTTATCAGAAGGATCAGGGCATCGAGGACTCCACCGACCTGTTCATCCAGGAGACCATCGCCGGTGGCCACAACTGGAACAACGTCGAGCTCGTGACCCAGATGTGCGAGGGCTCCGCTGCTGCCATTGACTGGCTTGCCGAGCACGGCCTGGTTCTCGACAACATCACCACCACCGGTGGCATGAGCGTGCAACGCTGCCACCGTCCCACCGACGGCTCCGCCGTGGGCGCCGCCTATGTTCCCGCCCTCGCCCAGGCCGTCAGCGATGCCGGCATCGAGGTCGTCTACAACTGCCGTGCTACTGAGCTTGTCGTTGACGAGTCCGGCGCTGTGACGGGTGTCGTGTGCGAGGATGGCACGCAGTACAACGCCAAGGCCGTCATCCTGACCTCCGGTGGCTTCGGCTCCAACAAGGACATGGTCAAGATGTACCGTCCCGACCTGGAGACCTTCGTTTCTACCAACGCCGCCTCCATCACGGGCGACGGCATGGTCATGGCCCAGCACGCTGGTGCCAACCTCATTCAGATGAGCCAGATCCAGATTCACCCCACCGTGTTCGCCGACGGCTCGCTCGTCGCTGAGGGTGTCCGTGGCGGTGGCGGCATCCTGGTCAACAACGCCGGCGACCGTTTCACCAACGAGATGGGCACCCGCGACGTCGTGTCTTCTGCCGAGATGGCTCAGCCTGACGGCAAGGTCTGGGTTGTGTACGATCAGACCGTCTATGACAACAACAAGGCCTGCGCCAAGTACGAGAGCAAGGAAATGAGCGTCAAGGCCGACGACCTGGCTGGCCTGGCCGACACGCTCGGCATTCCGGCCGACGAGCTCCAGGCTACCATCGACACCTACAACCAGTCTGTCGACGGTGCCGAGGATCCCTTCGGCCGTACCACGGGCTTCGTCTCCAAGCTTGAGACCGCTCCCTTCTATGCCATCGCCGTTTATCCCGGCATCCACCACTGCATGGGCGGCATCTACGTTGACGGCGACTCCCAGGCTCTGACCATCGAGGGCAACAAGATCGCTGGTCTCTTCGCTGCCGGCGAGGTCACGGGCGGCATCCACGGTGCCAACCGTATCGGCGGCAACGCTGTGTGCGACATTACGGTTATGGGTATCAACGCCGGCCAGAAGGCAGCCGCCGCAATCGCCTAGTGAGTTGCGGAACCTGATGCGCTGCGTTCCGCGGAGTCTCATGTACGTCCAGTACACATCGCCCTTGCGCGCCTTGCCACAGCGCTTCGTAGCCAAGTAGCGACGGATTAAGGAGAAGCCGACATGGATCAGCAGACAAAAGACGACATCATCACTTCTGGCGCCGACCGTGCCGGCTTCTACAGCTTTTTGGCGGGCGTCTATTTGTGGGAGCCTACCTCCGAGCAGATTGAGGCCATGGCCGCAGCCAACTTCCCTGTGGGAGAGGACGCCTTTGGCCATGGCTATGCGCTCATCGCCGATTATCTGCGCCATCGCGACACCGGTACCCGCCAGGAGATCGCCGTGGATTATGCGCACACATTCTTGGGAGCTGGCAACTACGACAAGCTCATGGCGCCGCCTTATGAGAGCGTCTATACGAGCGAGGAGCACCTGCTTATGCAGGACGCCCGCGACGGGGCACTGTCGTTCTATCGCTCTGAAGACCTTGACCTTCCCGCAGAAAACACCACGCCTGAAGATCACATTGGCTTCGAGATGCAGTTCATGGCCAAGCTTATCGATCGCTCATGCGATGCCCTGATCGCGGGTGACAATGCGGAGTTTGCTCGTCTCGTACGTGTACAGCATGAGTTCTACGTCCAACATCTTGCCAACTGGCTGCCTGCCTTCATTGCCGACATCGAGCGTCACTGCAAGACAGATTATTATCGTGGAATTGCCCAGCTCACACGTGCTTTCCTTGCAGAGGAAAAGGAGCAGCTCGAAAGTCTTGCTGAGGTCGTAAAGGCAGCCTAAACTTTGCTGCTTATATCATGCTGTTTCAAGTTGCCGACCCGGTTCCTGGCAAGTGGGAGGGTCACCGCATACAATTGAGCACATGTTCGCTGAGCGTTTAATCGTCAAGGCCAACTCAGTGTGCTAGCATTCAAAAGGTCCCGTCTTTGACGGGGCCTTTTGCGTTTGAGGGAGAGAAGGTACAGGCTGGTTGTACCTGGCAGTAGGGGAGAGCAGCGAATGGGCAATGCTCATGGCAAGGGCAAGGGGCCCGAACAATCAACTGATGAGGTAGTTCTGCGTGGGCCTTCGGCCCTGGCACGTCTTCTGCTCGATCTTGACGAGCAGTGGCCCTCGCTTCGCTTTGTTGGTTTTGGTCTGTATTACGCCTGGATATGGCTGTGCTATGACAGTACAACCCTGCTTGATGTTTCAATTCGAGCCAATGCAGATACGACCTTCGCGATGTACCTTGCTTCCACTACTGCGCTTGGTCTTACGCTTGTGCTTGCGGCGGCTTTTCCGACCGTCTCTGCTCGGTTTGCACAGAACAAGCCTTTTTTGCTTGCAATGGGGCTCCTTGCGGGCATAGCAACGGTTTTCGTCAAGATCATGGCTCCCAATGGGGCGTTTGATCCCGTGTTCCTGCTCTTTTGCGTTCTCACTGGCCTGGGGACAGCGTGGGTGTGTTTGCGCATGGGCATGGAGTATGCCTCGGTTGGCTCTCGTCGTGCGACCATGAATGCCGCGGCTGCCTTTGTCGTGGCTTCGCTCATGTACTTCTTGGTGCGCGGACTGCCTGAACATCTTGGGCTTAGCGTTATGGCTTTGCTGCCGCTGGGGGCAACGCTTTGTACGCTGACACCGGCCGGTGATGCCCCGATGGAAGAGCCTGTTGAGTCACACGATCATCTTTTGCCGCGCGGATTCTTTTTACGACTCATGTTTGCCATCGCGGTGTTTTCTGTCGTCGTGGGAGTCACGCGCGGCTTTTCCGCATTGACCCAGGCCACGAATGTCCTTGATGACAGGGGATGCATGGTGGTATTTGGGATGGCTCTCGTGGCCATGCTGCTTTACGTGCTTGTTGGTACGCTGGGCAATGATTTCGACGTAAGTCGCCTCTACTATCCTGTTATCATTCTTGCTTCGGTGGGCATTCTTGTCATGCCGCTTGTTGATGGCGCAGGGCAAGCCGGTGGCGTGTTCGTCGGTATCGCTTATGCCTGCTTCGTCATGATCATGTGGTGTCTCTTCGCCCATGTGGCATATGTGACGGGTGCGCCGGCGGTTCGTGTCTTTGGTTTGGGACGTGGCACCTCCGCACTGGGAACTACGGCCGGTTGGCTTTTGGGATCGCAGCTAGCTGGTCATGAAATGCTCGACGCCACTTCGATGTTCGTTGTTTCATGCGTGATGGTGCTTGCGCTGCTCGTGGTATCGATGCTCGTGTTCAATGACCGTGCGGTGGGAATGGTGCTGCGCATGGTGGGTAAGCGTGCCGCGCAGGACGCTCGGTTTGGTCGAGGCTTTGTTGGTGTCACCGACACCCTAAACGTCGCCATGCATGGAGATAATGGTGCCCCTAGAGGCGCATCCGTGCCATTCGAACAAGACGGGGACGAAGCGCAGGCGAGCGAATCGGACCGTGCGGGTACGTGGACGCGCTCTTGTTTGGATATCGCGGCTCGGTTTGGTCTGTCGCAGCGCGAGACGGAGGTCTTGTTCCTTCTTGCCAAGGGTCGCACGATTGCGTTTATCGCCGACGATCTCGGTGTCTCATTCAATACGGCGAAGTCCCACATCCGACATGTCTATGTGAAGATCGGTGTGCATACTAAGTCCGAGCTCCTTGATCTTGTAGAGCAAGGCCGCAAGTAAAGGCTGCGGAACCTGATGCGCCGCGTTCCC
>USJP01000230.1 GCA_900555105.1 uncultured Coriobacteriaceae bacterium
TTCATCAACGCGCATCGTGACAAATTGGCCGATGAGGCTGCACAGGCCGCCGCGGGTTCGCAGCCCACTTCTGACGGCGGAGATGGCCGCTGATTGCGATTTTGAGTTACGAGGGGCTGGAGGGAGAGAGTCCGTGCTGTGGCTGCAAGGTGCGGTCCGCAGCATCTCATAGGTGTTCGTCGCCTCGATAGAACTGCAAACGGCCTCGTCAGAGGCCGTTTTTATGTCGTGACCCATCTGTGACCCAAACGGCGAAATTCTTCTTTAGAAATATTGATACGTTACCGTATCAGTTCTCTGGTTGCAGGTGGCTAGCGGGTCCGCATCACCTCAGGTGGCGTTTTACCGCAGGTAATGATACAAACCCGTATCAACCGTTACTCTTAATGGGTTTTTCCGGTTCCGTAAAAAGTGCAGGTAGATATGGACAATCCCACCTGTTAGCCGCTTGCAAAGTGACTTCAATATGACCTAGCTATCATAGGTCACGCTGGTACGATTATGTATTCGGACTTGCGCAATCTGAATACATAAACACCCCTTGATCAGGTCATTCTCAAGGGGTGTTGTAGGTCACATATTGATACGATATTGTATCAGCCTTTACTCCCACTCAATAGTTAGAAACTCTCTCCAGTTTGTTCCAGTTTGCCGCAGTTTGCTCCAGTTTGTTCTATTTGCATCCAGTCTCAAAAATTGCCGCGAATCCATGCGGTCAAATTTGGGTCACGGATTTCGGGGCAGGGCAGGGCGCTTTCGTGGGTCACGGTGGGTCATGGCAACTGGTCGAGTAGGTTTTCAAGGTGCTCTAATCATAAAGCAACGGTAATCTCAAAGATAGGCTGCAGGCGATCGGCTCGCTTCTGCTACTCCTCGGCTATCAGTCACATGAGACCCTCGGCGGGCTTCCGTGTCTGCTCGGCGCAATGGGCGGCCAAGTTGTAGAGCGCCGCCCGGATGCCATCTCCCGTTATGGTGTCCATCACCGAGCAGAGATCGGCCAGCCCCATGAGGTTGCGCCCGGTCGAGTTCAGCTCGTCCACTGCCTTGATCATCGTTTCAATTGCATCTATTTTTCACCCCTATCATTCGAGGCATGCAAACCCGTGGATGCTACGAGGCGAAACGCCAGGTCATGACTTTAAAGCGGCAGAATCCTAACTTTCCTTTGCGGCAACGGGGACATCAACACAACTGAGGCCCGTTCAAGGTGGGCCCAGCAACGAATTAAACGCATATCCGTCGGTGCGCCCCAATCGGATGAGCTGGCCTTCCATATCCAACCCCGCCCTACTGTTCATTTCCTTGTACATGCCCAATCGCCTTTGTGCGATATAGTTGTGGGCAATTGCGACGTATAATGCGACGAAAGCAAATGTATTGCACTTTATGTGCTAGGAGCATGCGATGAAGAGCTACACGGAGCTGGTCGACTCCAAGGCCAGCGAGACCGACATAAGGCGCTACTTGGTGGAGGGAGAGCGCGTGTCTGTGACGATGCGCATCCCGGACACGCTGCGCGACGCTGCCAAGGAGGAAGCCGCCCTGCGCGGAATGAGCTTTTCCGCGTTCGTCCGCACCTGCATGATCGAAGAGCTCGCGAAGAAGGGACACTAAACATGGCAGACATCAGGAAGCTCGAGAAAGAGTTATGGGATGCGGCGGACGAGCTGCGCGCAAATTCCAAGCTCACGAGCCAGCAGTACTGCATGCCCGTGCTGGGCCTTATCTTCCTTCGCTACGCTTGGGGACGCTTTAAGCGCGCGGATGCCGAAATCGAGGCTGAGCGTGCGGCCAAAACGGGCAGGAAGCCGCCCAAAGGCCCCGATGACTACAAGGCCAAAGGCGCCATGTTCATCCCTGAGGAATCCCGCTACGATTACCTGCTGAACATGCCTGAAGGCTCACAGATTGGTTGGGCGGTCAACAACGCGATGACCGCCATAGCGAGCAGCAACCCATCGCTTGTAGGCGTTCTGCCGGACACCTACACCGAAATCGGTGACGAGCTGCTAACCAACGTCATCCGCATCTTCAACAACCCCGCCCTCGACGAGGAGGGTGACGACATCATCGGCCGCATCTACGAGTACTTCCTCGGGAAGTTCGCGCCTGCTGTTGCGAGCGACGACGGCGTATTTTTCACGCCAAAGTCGCTCGTGCGCATGATCATGAATGTTATAGAGCCCGAGCGCGGAACGATGCTCGACCCCGCTTGCGGTTCCGGCGGCATGTTCGTCTCTGCGAGCGACTACGTTCGTGATGAGGGCGGCAACCCGTCCAACTCCTTGATGTTTTACGGCCAGGAAAAGGTTGACTACAACGCCAAGCTCTGCCTTATGAACATGGCTGTGCACGGCATGTCGGGTCATATCAAATCCGGAGATGCCGCCAACTCGTTCTACAACGACGCGCATGGGCTCGATGGCAAATGCGATTACGTTGCCGCGAACCCGCCTTTCAACGTAGATAAGGTGAAGCATGCGCAGGCCGTCGAAGCCGGACGCCTTCCTCTGGGGGTACCGAAAGAGAACAAGAAGAAGGAGGTCTCCGCCAGCGGGGCCAACTACCTCTGGATCAACTACTTCTACTCCTACCTCAACGAGCGCGGCCGCGCGGGCTTCGTCATGGCGTCCTCGGCCACCGACTCCAAGGCCGAGCGAGCCCAGCGCCGCAAGCTCGTGGAGACCGGTCACGTGGACGTGATGCTCTACGTGGGCAACAACTTCTTCTACACCAAGAGCCTGCCGTGCACGCTGTGGTTCTTCGACAAGGGCAAGCCCGAGGCGCTGCGTGACAAGGTCCTGTTCATCGACGCGCAGCGCTACAACGCCGCCGTCTCAACGCCGCTCAACGAGTGGACGCCCTGGCAGCTGAAGAACCTCTCGGCTATCGTCTGGCTCTATCGCGGCGAGACGGGCAAGTACCACGACCTCATCGAGGCGTACAAGGGCCGTGCGACTGAGGTCGCGCCGCTGTTTGGCGGCGACGCTGCAGAGAAGCTTTTGGGCATCGGCGGCGTCGAGGATTTCGCCATTGCGCACGAGGCGATGCTAGCGGCCATTGAGAATCAGAAGGCCGCTGCCAAGGAAGAGGTCGACGCTCTGCCCAAGCGCGAGCAGAAGAAGCGCCGCGAGGCCCTTGCCGAGGTGACGGCTCAGATGGAGTCTGCGGCAACCGAGATTGGCGAGGCCGTATGGCTCGTCGAGAAGTTCGGCGAGGGCGAGTACGCGGATGTGCCGGGGCTGTGCAAGGTGGCCACGCGTACTGAGATTCAGGGCGACCAGCCTGCTGAGAAGAGCTCCTGGAGCCTGACGCCGGGCGCCTACGTGGGCGTGCCTCCCGTCGAGGACGACGGCGTGGACTTCCACGAGCGCATGGCAGAGATCCACGCAGAGCTGTTGGAGCTGCAGCGCCAGAGCAGCGACCTTATGACTGTCATAGACCGTAACTTTCAGGAGCTGGGGCTATGAGGGTGAAGCTGGGGGATGTGTGTTCTTCGATTTACGACGGTGATCACAATGCTCCGCCGAAATCGGAGTTCGGCGTTCCATTTATTACAATCTCGAATATCGATGCGAATGATGGAGCTATTGATTTCAGCGACACCGCTTTCGTTCCCGAGGAATACTACGAGTCTCTGAAGGTCGAGCGAAGGCCGAAGTGTAATGACGTGCTCTATTCGGTTGTGGGCAGTTTTGGGATTCCATCGTTAGTTAGAAATGACTCGAAATTCGTTTTTCAGCGGCATGTTGCCATACTGCGGCCTAGCAAGGCGATTGATCCTGTATACCTTTACTATGTCCTGAAGGACCCCAGCTTTTTTCATTGGGCTGATGCGGTTGCAATTGGTGCCGCCCAGCGCACTGTGACTTTGGGGCAATTGCGCGCCAAGGAAATTGAACTTCCAGATATGGAAACTCAGCG
>USJP01000231.1 GCA_900555105.1 uncultured Coriobacteriaceae bacterium
GACGCAGTGGCCGGCGCCACCGTCACCTCCAAGGCCATCTTCTCCGCCGTCAACGACGCTCTGGCCAACGCCTAACAGCAACCCACAGGCGCTCTTAGCCTAACAAGCCCCCAAGCACGAAGCCCCGGACCGCACACACACGCGGCCCGGGGCTTTTGCGTTTGAGGGACTCAGCGCCTGGAGACACCCCTGAAATCAAGCGGAACAGAAATCTCTGAATGCATGCACAAGCTGGTATACTCTGCCCGACAGCAACCCTCAACAAATCGAAACGTCAACTTGTCATGCCCATACATTTAAGAGCACAACAACACTCTGGGGAAAAGTTGGGTGCGCAATGAACACGGAGCAGCTTAGGTACTTCCAGCTTGCATACAAGCAGGGCAGCTTTTCTGCGGCAGCGCGAATGGTTCCTGTTTCTCATCAGGGACTTACAAAGGGCATCCGAAACCTTGAGCGAGAACTGGGAGTGACGCTTTTCGACTACGACTCAGATTCAGGCAGACCTGAACCCACCCCGTTTGCGCATGAGTTATACGATTTTGCCGTAGTCTACGAAGTGAATCTGCACTTGCTTAATGAGTCATTCGAACGGCTGCGCAAAGAAAGCCGATACACCGTGCGCCTTGGCTGTTCATTGGGAGTACTCGGAGCATATGGACCAGAGCTGCTTGAAGGCTTCGCTCGAGCGCACCCCAACATTGACGTGCCATATTGGGAATCCAACGACGCCTTATGCGAACAAGGGCTTCTCGAAGGCAAGTACGATATGGCACTCTGCGTGTCTCCCATCACAGCGGGCTGCGAAGGGAGAGAACTGTACCGCTCTCCTATGTACTTCTGGCTCAGGGCAGATGACACGCTCGTAAATACGGTGCTTCTGCGCGACGGCAAGTTGCATGCCGAGGATCTTGCTGGGCGTGATGTCGCCATACCTGGAACAGGCTTCAAGTGTTTGGAGCATCTTCGTCGCTATGTAAGCAGCAACGGGTATGAGCTGGGTCACATTTTTGATATGAGCGAGATTTTCCAGCTCTATGGGTATGCACTTGACGGGCGTGGGCTTGGATTCTCCAACGGCACGCTCGTTGATTTGCCCGTTTTCCAATCGAATGCTCAAATCGTAGCGTTGCCAGTAGATGGTCTCTCTTGGGGCTTCAGCATAGAACGTCTCTCCACCCATGTTCTAGGCGACGCTGAACAGCTTTTCTGGAACTGGTGCTGCGCCGCCGCCCGCGATTTGGCGGGCAATACTCTCAACAAGAACGATAGCCTCACATAACCCCTCATCCAACACAAAGGGGCGCCCCGCATTACCGGGACGCCCCTAAACGCGCAGATGTTACTTAACGCGAGTCCTTACAAGGTCGAACGGCCAATGCCTCCACCGACAGGCATGTTGAGGTTGTAATCGGCAATCTCATCGTCGGTACCGCCGGCTGCCTCAATACCAGCAATGCGACCAAAGGTAAGGCAACGGCCATGGTTGATGCCGGGGCAGATGGTGGGATAGTCACCCGAGCCGTGGAAGTCACCGGCGTTGGTGCCGCAAACAAGCAGGCCGGGAATAACCTCGTCATTGGCATCAAGCACATGACAGGTCTCATCGCAATGCAGACCGCCAGAAGCGGAAAGGAGCGTGGCCTTAAGAGCACCAGCATAGAAGGGCGGCTCCTCAATCTTGATCATGATCTCGGCGCGCTTGCCATAATCAAGGTCTTCACCCAAATCGACCAGGTCGTTATAGCGCTGAACCGTAGCGATGAAGGTGTCGGCAGGCACGTTCATCTTCTCCGCGAGCTCCTCCAGCGTGTCAGCCACAACGATGTTACCGTCATCAATCTTGGCCTGGAGCAGCTTGTTCTCAACATCGAAGTCAAACGGCGTACCGAAACGACGGTACTGCTGGCCATTGGAGATGCCACCGGCCAGACCATCTTCGCACTGCTTGCCGAGCTTCTCGAGGCCGTGAGCGTCGTAGATGGTAAACGCGCGCTTGTCGCCCCACAGTGCCTTACCGGAGGATTTGGACTGGGTGTTTACATCCTCGTTCATAAAGCGCTCGCCCTTGCCGTTCACATGGAGGAAGTTGTAGCTCTGAGCACCCGACTCCAGGTGCATGCATGCGGCATGCGAATCGTTCTTCTGCATGGCCGCGCCAATCCAAAGTGCAGCCTTGTGCATATCGCCCGTATTGACCCACTGCGGAATGTAGAGACGCTCGTCGGCCGCCTTGAGTGCCCACGGGTTGTACGTGTTCATCATGTCGGTATCGGCCGAGTAGTCGCCAGCAGCCAAAATGACGCTCTGGGCATTAATCTGCGTGTAGGCGCCATCTTCATTCTGAACAATAGCGCCGGTTACCGCACCCTCATTGCCAGGGCGAACGAGACGCAATGCCTGGGTGTCAAACATGTACTCAACGCCCATGCCCTCGCCGATGGTCTTGAGAGCAGGAAGGATGATGTCCATACCCAGACCATGCGACACGCCATTGAGGTACACGAAGTCAGTAGTGTCGTCATAGAAGAAGTGCGTGACCGGCCACTCGGTGTAATCCGGGCCCTTGAAGAAGTCGCACCACAGCGTGCCGTGCAGACCCTGCTCCTCGAGCTTGTCCTGCAGCCAATCCATGCAGGCACCCGACTTGTGAGCAAACTTCCACAGGTGACGCTCGTTGAGACGACCCTGGCTCCAACGAATCCAATTACGCACAATCTGGGCGTAATCCATTTGATCTTCGGTAATATAGCCCTCGTCAAGGATGCCCTGGATGATTTTGGAACCAAATGCCGTAATGTGGGCACCACGGCCAGAAGGCTGGCTTGCTTTCTCGACCACGGTCACCTGAGCGCCCTTCTCGGCTGCGGAAACAGCAGCGACGGAGCCAGCAAAGCCACAACCAATGACAAGAACATCAGTGTCTTTTTCGTCATCGGGAGTGATGTCACCGGGGTACTCGAGCCAAGCAGCGCCAGTCTCAACAGGCTCGCTCTTGGCGCCTTCGATATCAGCCAAGGCGGTGGCAGCCGTGCCAGCAGTAACGGCGGCAGCAACGGTACCAGTAATGAAAGAGCGGCGGTTCAGTTCCATAGTGTTCCCCTAACACTCGGACCAAGTCGTTCATCCCCCGTGGGACGAGACAGACTCTAGCGTCCGAGATGGCGGTGCCACAATGGTTTTAGGGGTAACTGAACGTTCAGTGCCCTGAACAAGAGGTTGCATCCCTTCCTCTAGCACCGGATGTGAGCAAGGAAGTTATCCCAGCTAGATTGCCAGATTTGAGTTTTGTGGTCGGAAGGACAGACAGGTGTGAAGCCCAGGTTGTGGGCAAGGCCGGCGCCGTCGGGGGTTGCCGTGTCAATGGTGACATCGGCGATGCTGGCAGCGAATTGGGCATACTGCTCAGCCGCGCGGGCAACAAGGCGGTACGCCAGGCCGCTGCCTTGCCAGGGAGTGTCGACCACAACGCAGCTCAGGAACATATGGAGCACGTCGTCGCCCGAACCCTGCGCCCAAGGGTCGACCACGTCATCTGTCGTAAGATTCGCATCGTTGAAAGCGCCAGCGAGAAGGGCCACATGCACGCCCTCGCTCACCGGGAACAGGTTGACGAACCCCGCAATCTCTCCCCGCTCGCCACGCGCAGGCACTATCGTAAACGGGTAGCGCTCGTACCAGTTCCACGACTCCTCAGCAGGCGTGATGAGGTCCTCCCCATAAAAGCGCGCCTCCATGGCCGCCATCGCGTCGAAGTCAGCGCGAGCAAGCGGCCCATCGTATTTCAAATCACACGCGTTCAATGTGCGCCTCATGTCGTTTTGTCTTCTCATCATACGAGATGCCAACAAGCAGAACTGGCCCACCCCACTTACGCAGAACCTGAGTCTGAACCTGTCGGGAATTTCCACAT
>USJP01000232.1 GCA_900555105.1 uncultured Coriobacteriaceae bacterium
CTCACGTATGCACAGCTCGTCAAACGCCCCAACCACGTTCGTCCCCGTCCTTTGCTGCGTGTCGAGCAGCGCCCCGGCCATTTCGTCCACAAAGGCCAAGAGCGTTTGTTTGCCACCGACCTTGTAGTTGTCTTTGCCGGAGCCCGGGAACAGGACGTTCTCGGCAAATCTCAGACGAGCCGCAAGCAGGCCGGACTCATTGCCCACATAGTCCTTGTCCATCTGGTCGAGCTCGCCGCCGATAAGCTCGGTGTAGCGGTTGGTGGGACCCGCGTACTTGTTCATGAAATCGTCGATTTGCCCCTTGAACTTGTCCGTTTCGAGAAGCTCGTAGACAGCGCGCAACGTCGCATCCATCGAGTCAAGCTTGTTTTGAATCTCGTCGAGCTTAGAGATGATCTGCGCGGAGGAGTCGTCTGAGCCGAACACGATGTCCATGAACTGGCTCTTGCCGTAATTCATGGCCGTGTTCCAGGCCGTTTTGCCCAGAGACTTCAAGGCGTTGAAAACAATGTCCTCAAGGACCGCGTTCAAGCCGTCGACGTCGGGCACATAGTTGAACATGACATCAGCGCCGACAATCGCCGCCTCGTCCTCGTCCAAGTCAAGGTAGGGGGAGTCTTCTTCCAGCTCAATGGGCGGAAAATACTCCAGCGGGTCCTCGAGGTCGTCCCCGTCCTCCCAGACCACATCGAGATTTGCAGCTTCCTCGGGGGACAGCCACACTTCCTCGTCCTCAGGCGGGAACCACTCCTCGTCCTCAACCGGCTCGAGGTCCTCGGCGGGCTCGGCGGGATCCTCAGCAAGCTCGACGTCCTCATCGGCGAAGGCGCGGGCTACGTGCGTGGCGGCGGCGCCCAGCGCAAGCGCCCCGGCCGTTGCGACAAAACTCCTGCGCGTGCTGGTCTTGTTCGTCATCGTGTGTCCCCTTTCCTCGAAAGCGGCCAAAGCACGGGGCAGCGAGCCGACGTACGCGACGGCGCGGGCTGACGGCATCGCGCATCCCGTTTACCTGCATGGATGCAAGGATATCAAGCAGAAAAACGGGGACCCTCACACCAATCAGGGGGAAAACGGGTGACTCTGGAGGATGAGGCACATCGGGCGGAAGGACGGCGCGACCCTCAGCGCAGCATGAATCCCGCAAGCTCTTTACGGCTTGTGATGCCGAGCTTTTGGTAGACGCCTTTCAAGTGCGTCTTCACCGTGTTTTGCGAGATGTCGAGGAAGTCCGCCACCTCACGAACGGACCAGCCGCGGTTGACGAGCATGGCGATGGAGAACTCCGTGGTGCTAAGGTTGTCGGCCACATCCTCGCCGGTACGCGAGTTGTGCACGCGCCGCCAACCAGCGCTGAAGCGATACGTGATGTCGATGATACGCCGATACAGCACGGGGTCGACCGGCTTGATGCACGTCTCGATGAGACCGCCAAGCAGGCCATGGTGCTCGGCCAGACCCTGGATGAGCCCGTCGGGCGCGGCAAGCGACCATGCACGATGGAACAGCTCCTTGGCATAGGCCACCTTTTTGAGCGACATGGCGTCCATGCAGCACACAAGATGCAGGTAGAGAGCGGGGATTGGCCGCAGCGCAGTCGCCATGCCCAGCGCCCCCTCGGCGATACCCAACGAGTAGGCATAGTCGCCGGCAAGATACGCCTGGTGCGCGCGAACATAGGAGAGAAACAGCTTGACACCTTCGCCAAGCCGGGGCATCAGCGATTTTTGGGACAGGTCGTTCGCGGCCAAGGTGCCGGGCACGTCGAGATGGAGCAGCGAGAACGCGGCATCTCGCGCAAAGATGGCAGCGGGGCGATCCCCTTCACTCGCGGTTTGAGCCTGACGTTCCAGCACGTCAAGGGCATAGCGGGTCTGGGCAACCTGACCAAGCGGCAAGCTTGCATAGGCAAAGATGAAGCATGCGGAGCTACGCAGGGCCACGTCAGGAGACTCGAGATAGGGACGGGACAGAGCGGCGGCATCTTCGGGCCGACCCTGAAAGTACGCGAGCTCCGCCATCGCAATGGCACGCTCGTCGGCGTCGGCGAACGACTCAGCGCACGCCTGGGCCCCTCCCAAGGCAAACGGGCTGTTGATAAGTGGCATGAGGATGGAATGCGACATGCGAAGACCTCCCGAGAATAGCCTGGGGAAAATCATAGCGCATGGATGTTGCGCCTGATTGCGGGACAGGCCCCGATTGCGGCATACGGCGGTCGAGCGAATCGGGCGAGGCGCACGTTGGCGGGGGCCAAACGCACGAAAGGCAGCCCCCATGCATACGGAGACCGCCTTTCGAGACTTTTCCAAGCCGTGCTCACCGAAAAAGGCGAAGAGGCCGTAACCGCCATTCGCCTGGCCTCTATCGAACGGCTCGAAAAGCCCCTCTCCAGCCTCTCCCCCGCCGAGCGCGACGAACTCGTGGACCTCTCGACCAGGGCGGTCTCGCTGCTGCTGAAGATCCGGCTGGGATAGGGAGGCAAGGCAAGCAAGGGACAGCGCCGACAGCGACATGGCAACGACATAGGGCGCGTCGCAAAGAGCACGCATGCTCCCTCATGTGTTAGATTATGTGAAACCGGATTCACGTTCTGTGGGGCCGGCCTGTATCGGCACGCAGTCCGACGCCAGGGGAGGCGTTGGGTCTCATTTTGGCGGTGTGCACCGAATGACAGAAAACGAGAGGCTTGCAAGCAACGCATCCACAGAGAAGGGCCGCCTTACTGGGCGCCTCTCCAAGCTCACCTCCTTCTACGGGGAAGGCATCACGCCCGCTGCGTTCGGGCTGGCCTTCGCGATGTGCTGGTGTTATTCGTCACAGCGCATGGCATGCAACAGCATGGACGGCGCCTTCCAGGTCTGGCAGTACCTCGGCATGGCGACCGGTGCATTCCTCATCGCGATAGTCGCCCGAATGCGCGGGCAATCAGCACGATGGGGGCGAGACACACTCATCGCCTGTTTCGTTTGCGTCCTTGTCGTCGCGCCGCTCGTCGTGCTGCCGGGCCCATGGGCATCCAGCCCGCCGGCTTTCTCCCTTGTGGCAGCGCTTGATGGAGCCGTGTTCTCGTGGGTGGCAATGGCCTGGAGCACGTTTTGCTCACGCATCGGCGTGCGCCAGGCGCTCATGTGCGTCTGCGGCATGCTCGTGGTCTCTTCGGCAACGAAAGTTCTCTACGACGCGTTCGCGCACGGCATTTTAGGTGCCGTCGCCCTCGCGGCGCTTCCCATCGCCTCGATACTCTGCCTTATGTCGGCCCGGTCCGCCCAGCTCAGCGCGAACCAAGGCGAAGAGTCTGTCGCGTGCAGGCCCGTCGTATTCAACGCTGGCAATATCAGCGTCCTCAAGAACATATTCGTGAGCGTCGCCCTCATTGTGCTTGGCGTCGCCATGTCCATGTCCATCGTGCGCGATGTGTTCGGGTTACCCCTCGTCCACCGCCTGGCCAGCCAGGCTGCGACGATTGTTATTGCCATTGCAATGCTCGTGGGCTCATACCGCCAACCTGATCAAGCGGGCGACGCCGTGCGCTTGTGGTTCACCGCAGTGCTCGTCATCGCAAGCGGCCTGGCTGCCGGCATCCTCTTCGGCGTGCCGCTGGGACACCTGTCATCGGCAATCTTCACCACGGCTCAGATGCTCGTAATCGGCTTCATGTGGTATGTGCTGTCAGACATCGCGCAGCGCAGCGACACTCCCGCCGATGCGGTCTTCGGCCTTGGCTGGGGGGCGCTGTTCTCCATCCCGATGGCGGCGGGCCTCGTACTGCCGCGGGTGCTTCCGCTTGCCCTCGATGCCGTGTCGCTTGCAGTCGTGGTTCTCTGGATGCTCCTGGTTGCCCTCGCCTTCATGCACCAGCACCAATCGCCCGAGCTCCGCCTTTTTGCAGAATTTGC
>USJP01000233.1 GCA_900555105.1 uncultured Coriobacteriaceae bacterium
GAAAAGACCGCGCTATACTCATCCTAGAGTGGGTTGGTTTGACTTAAAATGTTCTTTTGATTTGAAGCCGAGCGGCAATCGAGCGTGCGGATGACGGGGGGCGAGCATGTATCAAGTTGCAGTTCTTGACGACAACGAACTGTCGGCACACATGATCGCCGATATGGCATGCCAGCATGCGAATGGCACCGAGCTGGAAGTCCACTGCTTCACGCGTTTGAGCGACCTGACGCGTTACATGGCCGGCAACCGTATGGCATGCGACATCGTCTTCATGGACATCGAGCTCGCCAAAGACGAGCCCAACGGCATCGACGCGATTCGCACGCTCTTCAAGCTGGACAGCAACGCGCAGGTCATCTATGTCAGCGGCCGCAGCGACATGCATGCCAAGGTGTACCGCACCAAGCACGTGTCGTTCCTCACCAAGCCCGTCAACAAAGACGATTTCAGCGAGGCGCTCGACCGGGCGCTCTCAAACCTGCGGGAAAGCGCCCCGGAACCCATCAGGGTGCACGTGGGCCGAAACGACTTCAAAATCTTCCCCCATGAGATTTCCTATATCGAGAGCAAAGGCCGCGTCGTCGAGATTCACCTGAAGCCGGCCGTGCACGAAGGCACCGCAACCGAAGCCGAGGTCATCCGCACCTACATGCAGCTCGGCGAGTTCGACGAGCTTTTGGGCGAGGGTTTTGCTCGCGTGCACCAGAGCTACCTGGTGAACCTCGACGACGTCGTAGAACTTGGCGTCCACGACGTCACCCTGACAGACGGCGCGCGCATCCCGGTGAGCCGCAGGCGCTCAGTCGAGGTGCGCGAGCTCTTCTTCAGCCGAATCCGCGGGCTGTAGCGAGACGGGGCGGAACCTCATTCATGAGCGAACTTCTGTCTGTGCTTCTCCCAAGCGTCCCTCAAGTTGCGATCATCTACATCCAGGCAACGCTTCTGCCCATGCGGAGGCGTTGGCTTTTTGTGGCCCTGGAGGCGGTGTTTTCCTGCACGGCCCTCTTGATCAGGCTCTCGGCTGGCGGCACGCCCTCCCTCGTTGCCCATACCGTCATTTCCGCCACCAGCATGCTCGTTTTGCCTCCCCTGTTCTACCGGCGCACAATCCCCCTTGCCTGGCGACTCGTCGCCACCGCCGTGGCCGTGCTCCTCATGTTTCTGGGCGAGGTGGCATGCGGCGCATTGTGGGTGACCAGCGGAAACGAATACTCCCTGGAAGCCATTCAGTCGGCTCCCCTGATGCAGTCGACCATCATCCATCTCTTCTTTGTTGCCGTCGTCCTCATGGGGGGACGACTGTTTAAGACGCTGTTCAAAAAGCAGCAAGTCGAGCGCCTGACCACAACGCGGGGACAGATGCTGCTGGGCGGCCTGCCCATATCGCAGGCGTTGCTCGTTTGGACGCTTCTCCTCATCATGATGCAAGTCGGCGACGTCGATAGCCGCGGCCTGGTCTTGACCTGCGCGCTGGCCCTCGTCACGCTCTGCATCGCAACCGACGTCCTTATCATTCGCTCGGTAAACGGATACTGGCGCACCCTGGACGAGGACAAGTACGCCAAGAAGCTCAAGCAGCGCCTGCAAGAACAGCTCGACGGCTTCGAGCACCTCAACGCGCAGATAGCCTCCACCGCGTGCCTGCGCCATGACATGCGCAACCACCTGCTGGTCCTCGGTGCCCTCATTGACCGCGGCGAGCTCGCCCAGGCAGACGCTTACACCGACGACGTCTTGGCCGAACTTGAAAAAACCAGCTTCGACGAGGCGGCGTGAGCATGGAGGCGCCCCGTCTCATCGCCCTCGTCTTCGCGGGCGTAATCGCCCTGGGCTTCGTGGCCACTCAGGTCATGGTATGGCTGGGCATGCGCGACATGCCCATCAAACGACGCCTCGCCAACATGCTGTACCCCACAAGCCAGCTTTTCCTCCTGTTGTTCGCAATCGGAGGCAGCTGCCTCTTCTCGCTTTCGACCATGTTCATCGTGCTTGCCGGGCTCTTCGGCCTAGCCGGAGTCATATACGACATCGAATTGTTCAAGGTGCTCATTGTCTCTGAGCGCAAGGACATGGCCATCGCCCGGTCGCACCAGCTTGAGCAGCAGCTTGCCGCGCAGGAGAGGCGCGCCGACGAGCTAACCCAGGAGATCGTTCGTGCCCGGACGATACAAAAAGCGATGTTCAACCAGCTCAGACAGCTCAAGGGGCACCTCGCCGACAACGACCCCCAGGCAGCACGGGATCTGATAGCGCAAGTCACACAGTCCCTCTCCCCACGTGAGGTGCACCTGTGCGACAATCCAGCCGTGGACGCGCTCCTTGCCTCGAAGGCGTCGCAGTGCGCGGAGCTTGGGGTTCCGTTCACTACGAACGTCGTGGTTCCGGTGCAGACCAGCATTCCCGACGCGGAATTGTGCGCCGTCTTCTCCAACCTCATCGACAACGCGATGAATGCGTCGAAGGAACTTGTAGAAGGTGAACAGGCGTGCGCCGATAAAAACGCGCAAGAACCATTCATCGAGGTAGATGCCCTGATAGCCGCCGGCTACCTCTCAGTGCGCGTGCGCAACGCCTGTCTGGAACACCGCTCGAGGCCCCACCATGCCCACAAACAGCCTCACAGCATCAACGACATGCACGGCTGGGGCAAGTCCATCGTGGCCCTCATCGCCCACCGCCATAACGGCAGCTTCACCTGCGTGGCCGAAAACGGCGTGCACCTCGCAAGGGTCACGCTGAAGGTGTAGCGCCACGCCGGGCAAGGCGCCTCAAAAGTGGCGGCAGTGGCGGCATGTCAGGTCCGCCGCGGAGGTCGGCCCCATGGGCGGCCCCTGTGTTTAGGAACTCATCGTGGACAGACGTTTTGGACCTTTTGTTGACATCAAAATAGCTTAAAATAGCAACATGCAGCATTGCCCATCGAGACGAGCGAATGGCGGGAAGACAAGCATGTATCAGGTTGCAGTTCTTGATGACAATGAGCTTTCGGCAGAAATTGTCGCTGAGATGGTCCGCCAGCATAAAAATGGCTCCCAGTTACATGTCTGCTGCTTCACGCGTCTCAACGACCTGATTCGCTCCATGACGCGCGGCCACACGCCATGCGACATTGTCTTCATGGACATACAGCTTGCCGAAGACGAGCCCAATGGCATCGAGGCGGTCCGCACACTTTTCGGGCCGGGCAGCGAAACGCAGGTCATCTACGTGAGCGGCTGCAACGACATGCATGCCAAGGCATATCGCACCAAGCATGTGTCCTTTCTCACCAAGCCCGTCAACAGGGACGACTTGAACGAGGCCCTTGACCGGGCGCTCTCCAACCTTCGCGCATTCGAGGGAGAGTCCATCAGGGTGCGCGTCGGCAGAAGTGAGCGCAAAATCAATCCCCGCGAGGTGGCGTACGTCGAGAGCGAAGGCCGCGTTGTCATGATCAACCTGAGCGACAACGTACGCGGCGGTGAGGACGCCAACCGCGAGGTCGTCCGCACATACATGCAGCTGGGCGAGATCGGCGATCTTTTGGGCAAAGGCTTCCTGCGCGCCCATCAAAGATACCTGGTAAACATCGACGCAATCGCGGAGCTGAATGCCCAAGGCCTGGTCCTTACAGACGGCACGCAGATTCCCGTAAGCCGGAGCCGCTCCGCCGAGGTGAAGGAGTTCTTCCTCAACCAGGTGCGTGGCGCATAGCGGCACACAAGCCTCGGGCCGCCGGAACCAAACGCTCCATCGAGACATGACGCACGGGGCCCGCTTGTCGAACGCGTGACAAGCGGGCCCCTTTTCATTGACCGTCCCTTATGGCGACATACAGTCGGTGTCGGCAAACAGCGTCGGAATGTGCCACAACACGGGAAGCCCCTCCGTCAAC
>USJP01000234.1 GCA_900555105.1 uncultured Coriobacteriaceae bacterium
CCCCCGCCGCAGAGGCTCAAAACACCCCTGAGCCGGCCGCCGAGCAGCCTCAGGAGTTGCAGACTGATGACTTTGCGACAGTCGTCGACTTCTCGACGCCGTCGACGACCGACCAGCCTGCCGAGGGTGCGCCTGCGCCTGCGTCTGCGGCGCCTGCCGGCCAGACCTTCGACAAGCCCGTCGTCATCAAGGGCGGACCTCGTCGCATCTCTCGTGCCGACGATCGCTCGCCGCGCCTGGGCACCGCCATGGGACAGCGCCACTTTGAGCACAAGAGCGGTCGCGCCATGTTCGCGCCGTACCCTTCGAACAAGCTGTTCAACCTTGTCGCGCCCATTGCCGCGCTTGTCGTCATCTGCGGCGGTGCGGTCTATGCGTATACCCACTCCCAGGCCGTCTCCACCGAGTATGCCCAGGAGGCCCTCATCGGCACCACGGGATATGACGGCGCGCTTTCTCTCACCCCGGCTAAGGACGGCGGTTACTACACCGTCTTCTTTGTGACCTCCACGCCTACAAACGAGGCCACGATCGGCGACCTTTCCCAGGTCGTCATGTATCGCACGGACAAGGCTGTGTCGGGCGTTACTTCGGCGACGCGCATCGATATGCCCGCCGACCTGTACGTGACGCCTTACAGCGCCTATTCCAAGAACTATTACACGCTGTCTGAGACCCTCAAGCAGACGCAGAACATCACGAGGACCCTGCAGGCCATCTGCGACGAGCTCGACGTGCGCTTGTACAATGTCGTCTGCTGCGACGAAGAGGAATACGCCCGCATCAACGCCTACCTCGACGGTAGCTCGAACGACGCCTCGGTCTTTGACAAAGAGGACATGCTCGGTCGCGTTCGCACAAACCTGAGCCCGGAGAGCCTCAAGGAGCTCTGTGACGGCCTGCGCGCCGTGGGCACGGCCAACATGAAGACCGTCACGGTTCCCACCACCTCGCTGGGCGCCGGCGACGTCGTCATGGAGCGCGCCTCGGCCGATTCCTACAAGCAGGCGCTGTCGCTTGCCCTCAGCAACGTCAAGTACGACGAGCACGGCTATTACTACGGCACGCAGTACGACGAGAACGGCGTGCCCATTCTCGACGAGAAGGGCAACCCCCAGGGCGCCGTCTATACCAACTACGATGCCAACCAGCTGTACTTCGACGACGACGGCTACCTGGTGTTCTATGGTCAGCACTACGACGACCACGGCAACCCTGTGGGCACGCAGTACGACGAGAACGGAGATGCGCTCCTCGACTGGAACGGCAACCCCCAGGGTACCGTCTACGACGACAACGGCGAACCCGAGCGCGACTGGCTCGGCAACATCGTGATTCAGAACGGCTAGAACGGACGCAGCGATGGAACAACCCAAAGTGTCGGTGATCATGCCCGTGTGGGGCGTGGAAAAGTACGTGGGACGCGCAGTCGAGAGCATCCTGGGCCAGACGTTGCGCGACATCGAGCTTCTCTGCGTCGACGACGGCTCACCCGACGACTCGGGCCGCATCTTGGACCTCTATGCCTCCCGTGACGTGCGCATGCGCGTGTTTCACCAGGAAAATGCCGGCGCTCCGGCCGCGCGCAACCTTGCGATGAACCATGCCCGCGGTGAGTACCTGTGCTTCGTGGATGCCGATGACTGGGCTGAGCCCTCGATGCTCGAGGATCTCTACAATCTCGGCCACAAGAACGCCTTGGAACTCGTGGTGAGCGGCTTTTTCATCGACACCTATTGCGACGACGCTGAGACGGATTGTTTCCGCCAGGTCCTGCAAGTTCCTGACCAGGTGTTCTCCACCCCGCAGGAGTTTCACGAGCAGGCATACCGCCTCTTTGACAAGAACCAGTTCTATCCGCCGTGGAACAAGCTGTATCTGCGCAGCTACATCGAGGAGCACAGCCTGCGTTTCCCCTCCACGTTCTGGGACGACTTCCCCTTCGTCCTGTCGGTTCTGCGCGATGTGGAGAAGGTCGGCGTCACCGAAAAGCCCTACTATCACTTCATTCGTGCCCGCGCCGAGAGCGAGACCGCTCGCTATCGCGAGGGGATGTATGAGAAGCGCGAGGAAGAGCACGAGTGGATGCTCGACCTGTACCGCCACTGGGGTGTGGACGATCCCGACAGCATGGAGATGATCTATCGCCGCTACTCGGAGCGCCTCGTGGGCTGTGTTGAGAACGTGACCTGCTCGGATTGCACCTTGCCTGCCACGCAGAAGCGCGCTCAAATCGAGAAGATGATCACAGCCGATCACGCCCGCACCGCGCTTGAGCTCACAAAGCCTCGCTCTACGATGATGCGCCTGATGCTCTGGCCCATGCGCAAGGGCATGCCTCGTCTCACGTATCTCGAGGGCAAGTTTATTTCATTTGTGAAGAGCCACTCTACAAAGGTCTTTTCAAAGCTCAAAGCGCGCCGCTGAGCCGGCTGGAGCCGTTTGGAAACAAACCGTACCTATACTGAACATCCCCGCCTACCAAGGCTTAGAAACCGAGTCAAGCAAGGGATGCCTTCCATAGGCTCTGCATTCAGGAGGTGCGCCGTTGAAGCCACTTAAGATTATGGACACGACCATCCGAGACGGTCAGCAGTCCCTGTGGGCCACGAGGATGCCGATTGGCGACATGCTCCCCATTCTGCCCAAGATGGACAAGGTCGGCTACTGGGCTATCGAGGCATGGGGCGGTGCCACGTTCGACACGTGTCTGCGCTTCCTTGATGAGAACCCGTGGGAGCGCCTGCGCGCCATCAAGAAGTGCACGCCCAACACGCCGTTGTCCATGCTCATTCGTGGCCAGAACCTCGTGGGTTACCATCACTACTCCACGGACATCGTGAACCGCTTTATCGCTGCGGCGCACAAGAACGGTGTCGACGGGTTCCGCACCTTCGACGCGCTCAACGACATTCGCAACGTCCGCGACTGCGCGGCCGCCGTCAAGGCCTGCGGTGCCCATTTCGAGCCCGCCATCTCGTACACCACGAGCCCCGTGCACACGCTCGACAGCTATGTCGACTACGCGTGCGCTTTGAAGGAGCTCGGCGCCGACTCAATCTGCATCAAGGACATGGCCGGCCTTCTCACGCCGTACCGCACCGACCGACTGGTACGCGCGCTCAAGGAGGCCACGGGCCTTCCCATCCACCTGCACTGCCACTATGTCGGCGGCATGGCCCCGGCCAACTACATCAAGGGCGCCGAGGCCGGTGCCGACATCGTCGACACCGCAAGCGCGCCTTTGGCTTTCGGCAACTCCCAGCCCGCCGTCGAGATGATCGTGGCCGCCTTCAAGGAGTCGGGTTACGACACCGAGATCGACCTTGACCTGCTGTTTGAGATTGCCGAGTATTGGGAGCAGGTGCGTCAGCGCAGCCATTACAAGCGCGGCATCTCCACGCTCATCCATATGCAGGTCTACAAGCATCAGATTCCCGGCGGCATGATGAGCAACCTGGTGAGCCAGCTGGGCATCCAGCACGCCGAGGACCGTCTGGCCGACGTGGTAGAAGAGATTCCCCGCGTGCGCGCCGAGGTGGGCTTCCCGCCGCTCGTGACCCCCATGAGCCAGATCGTCGGCACCCAGGCCGTCTTCAACGTGCTTACCGGCAAGCGTTGGAGCGTCGTCTCCAGCGAGATGAAGGATTACCTGTGCGGCAAGTACGGCAAGGCGCCGGGTCCCATCGAACCCGACATCCTGAGCCGCGTCGTCGACGCTGCCGACATCCTGCCGCCTGACGTCGCTCCCTCAACGCTGGCAACCCAGACGTTTGAGGACTGCAAGGCCGAGCTCGGCTCCCTTGCGAAGAACGACGAGGACGTGCTCATGTACGCCCTTTTCCCCAACGAGGCCAAGGCGTTTTTGTCCA
>USJP01000235.1 GCA_900555105.1 uncultured Coriobacteriaceae bacterium
GATGCACGCCAGCACCGAAGTTGAACTGATTCTCCTCTTTGGAGTTGCCAATATCGTCGCGGTCGCGCCCCTCGATATTGGTCTCGACTTTCTCGATAGTGTCAGCCATCGATCCTCCTCTCGTAGGGCCTAAAAGAGTGCAGGTGTCTTCCCTGCGTCGGCCCGGCGGGACATGAAAACGGGTGTCCGCCCCGAGAATCCCGCCCCCTAACGGGTACTAAGAGTTGACCATGAATCGATGCTGACACTATCGCGTGATAGGTATGCAGTATTGCGAAATCAGTATGTTGGTATGAGACGTTTACCTGGAATTTCGCAAATAAGTCACTATCTGGGCGATGAGAGGACCTAAGTTACCTGTGGTTCTCGGGCTCCTCGCTTAAAGGCTTGCCCTTCGGCTTCGGGTTGATGAACACTGCTGCGATGAGCATCACGACGGAAAGCGGGATGATGGTGAACAGGCAGGCGTCCCAATACGTGTAGCCTGCGTCGATCATGCCGCCGTAGACGGGGCTGAAACAGTTGCCGATGCACTGCGCGAACTGCAGGACGGCCATACCCATCGTCGCCGCCATGGCCGACTTGTTCATGATCGTCGGAGCGAGTGGGCGCAAGCCACCGCCTCCGATGCCGGCGCACAGGCCCATCAGCACGATGCCGACCCACACGAGTGTGATGTTCTCGGTCTGGAACATCATGTAGAAGCAGAAGAGGTAGATCACCGCAACGAGCACAGGCATGATTCTCTTGAGCTTTAGCGGCAGCCTGTTGGTGATGGCACCGCCGGCGGGGTTCGCGACCAAACCGATCGTGGTGACGACGGAAAGCCCCATCGCCGCAGCTTGCTCGGTGAAGCCCCATCCGCCCGTCTCGACCGACGTTTGCAGAAACGTCGGCAGGTAGGTGTTGACGATGCCGGTCTGTCCCGCGATGAACACTGTGAAGACGATGAAGAGCAGCCAGATGTCCTTGTTCTTCAGGAGCACGACGCACTCTTTGAAGTTGCTCTCGACGTTGTAGCTTGCCCCTTCGCCTCCTGGCACCTTGTAGAAGATGTTGAACAGGATGAGCGCCACGGTGGCGAATATGATGACGAACCAGAAAACGCCCTGCCAGCCGCTTGCGGCGGCGATGCTGGGCGTGACGAGCGCGTCGAGCGTGATGGAGAGGGGAACCCAGCAGCACCACAGGCCGAGCATGACGCCGCGGGTCTTGTCCGGGAACCACAAGGTGATGAGAGTCGGTGCTGACACACCCACAAGTCCGATTCCCAGACCTTCGATGAAGCGCCCGATGTAGAGCGCCGTGATGTTGGTGCCCGCCAAGGCGGGAATGAGGCCGCCCACGATAACGCCAAGGGTGGCGATGGTGATGGTACATCTCAAGCCGAGCTTGCGGCAGATGAAGGCGGCGGGGAATGCGAGCACGATGCCGATGAGCGAGACGCAGGTCATGAGCATGCCGAATCCCGCTCCGTCGAGCACGAAGCCGCCAGCGGGGCTGACGTTGGGGACATAGATGAAGTACAGGGGGATGTTCACCAGCTTGAACTGGCCCAATGGGGCCGCGAAGCTCACGAGGAAGGTGACGATCCAGATGACCCAGGCATAGCGCGGGGTCTTTTCCTCGTAGCGGTTGATATCCGATTCAGCGTACGGTCTTGGCTGCTTGAGAGCAGCGCTGTCTTTCTCCATTGTTCTCACCTTCTCTAGATTCGAATCCAGATACAGCGTGCAGAGGAGCACCGTCCTCGCAAAGGACGGGATGGTTTGCAGGCCGAAGGCGCTCGGTTGCCAGCGGGGGGGGTGCAGGCACAGCCGCTGGCGTCGTAATCGAAGCGCCCTGCGCCTAGCTTGCGGGGATCTGCCGCACGGACCATAGCATGGGGTTGCACTCGCGCCCGCTGCCGCATCCGCATCGAACGGTCGGTTCGACCACCTTCGCCCAGTAGTTCTTGTCCGTCTGATAGACCCACTGGATCTCGTCGAGGGTTCCGGTGATGGTGTACCACCACTCCATGCTCGGGCCATAGGGGCTGAAGCGCCCGTCGGTCGCCGACTCGCCGCACTTGGTGCAGTAAATCTCGACCGCGCCTTCACCTTCCGGTCTCTTGCGTTTGAGGGAGTTGCTTGGGGCGGCCGCCTGCTCGGCTGGGATCGATGCTTCCACTTCAACCGGCTTGACGTCTTCCATCGCGATCATCGTTTCTCCCTTCCGGCCTCTTCGGCCTGTTTCCCGTTGATTCCCGTAATGTCGGGATGAGCATTGCTCGGGTGCGCCTCCTCGCCGGGCGCCCGGGGGATTCTGGCGCCGCAGACGCTGCAATGCTGCGCTCCCGGCTCGGCGACCTGCCCGCACATCGGACAGGTGCCTGCAGTGTTGAGCGGGCGAGGGTCGACTTTGCCGCATAGGCCGCAACGTACGCATACGCGCGTGTACCCACCGCACACAGGCCCTCACCCCTTTCCTCTTCGCACTTTGACCCGGCGCTGAGCGGTCGTATTTACGGAATCTTCCGAATTACCTGCTCAGCGCCGGGGTTAAACGCTTACTGCTTTGCTGCCGTGCCCGCCTTGGGTACGAAGAGCACGTGCTTCGTCGTGGCGCCAGCCAGCTTCGCCGCCAGCTCGTCGACGGGCCCGTATTCCATGCACAGCGACTGGCAGTGCTTCACACACGTTGGCTTCTTGTTCTTCTCAACGCGCTTGGCGCACAGGTCGCACTCGTCGGTGGGAATGGGCACCGTGTCGAGCTGCCAGTTCTTCTTGTCGATCTGCCAGGGACCGATGGTGGCCATCTGGATGCCGTAACGCCCGATGGGGATGTCGTGCTCGACGGAACAGGCCATCTCGCAGGTGCCGCAGCCGGTGCAGAACTCGTAGTTGATGAGCAGCCCGTATGCCTTTTCAGCCATGGCTAGTCCTCCATTTCTGCTTCGAGGGTGGAGTTTCGGAAACTGCCCTCGGCGAAGCGGTCTTTGGGTTGTGCCGGTTCAGGCAAGGGGATTTCTTCCGGCGTGCACTTGTAGACCTTGCACAGGTAGCACTTGCTCTGGTTGCCGAACCCGGTGTCGCCACATTCCGACGGCAGGCATACGTTGATGTTGCGGGCATAGGTTGCGAAGCAGCCTTCGCCCTGGTCTTCCGGGTCGGCTTCGGGGAACCACCAGCCGTGGTCGGCTTGCACCACGCGCGGGTCGACGATCGGGGTTACCTTCGCCACCTCGCGGCAGCGGCCGATGGGGCTTTCGATCCAGCACCAGTCGCCGTCTTCGATGCCAAGCTCTGCCGCTTTGTCGGGATGGATCTCGAACTGCGGCTGGGGGAGTCTGGAGCGCAGGCGGCTCATCTGCCTGTGCTCGGAGTGGAAGGACTCGTAGTGGCGCGCGCCGGTGGTGAGGACCAGTGGGTACTCCTTGTAGAGTTCCGGCTGGCTGTAGGGGCTCATCGGCGGCTCCTCGAAGTAGGGCAGCGGCTTCTGCCCCCAGGATGCCAGCAGTGTCGACCACAGCTCGATGCGGCCGGTCGGTGTGTTGAATCCCACCTTGCCGTCGGGGCGCTGCTCGCCCTTCTCGAACTTGCGATAGTGGAACTCGGGGTAGATCCAGTTGAGCTTGCGGGACTTGTCGTAGGTGATGCCGGCCTCCTTGATGAGGTAGGAGAAGTACTCCTCAAGCGTTTCACCTGGCCAGAGGTCCTTGTTCCAGCGGCGGCCGAGCTCCCAGTTGATCTGGAAGTCGTCTTTCGACTCGCCCATCGGCTCGCAGGCCTTGTTGGTGTTTTGGATGTAGTACCACACCGAGCGCAGGCCCTCGCGCTCAGGGTAGAAGCACAGCGGCAGCACGACGTCGCAGTTTGCC
>USJP01000236.1 GCA_900555105.1 uncultured Coriobacteriaceae bacterium
CATCGGCACCAAGTCCCAGCTTGCTGACAACACCGACATCAAGGCGCTCGACATCTGCCGCGAGATGACCATGTACGCCGCCTCCAACGTCAATCCCAAGCTGCTTCGCCTGTGGGCGGACGAGTCGGCCGAGACGATTGAGTGGTACGGCGACCTGTGCGAGAAGGCCGGCCGCGAGTTTGTGTACTGCTCCGACCATGACCTCGACGAGTATGCCGACCAGATGGAGTACCGCCACTGGGCAACTGGTCATGCTGCTGTGAAGGACGGCCACACCACTCAGGATGCTGATGCAGGAGAAGTTCTTGAATCATATGCTGCCGACAATGGCGTTGAGTTTCGCTACAGTTGTCCCATGGTCAAGCTTGAGCAGGACGAGTCCGGCCGCGTGACGGGCGTCATTGCCCAGGGCACCGACGGCTATGTGCGCATCAACGCTGTTAAGGGCGTGTGCATCTGCACCGGCGGCTATGCTCTCAACGATGGGATGCTTTCTGCGCTTCAGCCTGAGTCTAAACTGGTGTGTTCATACATTTCCGGTATTGCTGGTTCGGAGGGCGATGGCATCAAAGCTTGCCTCTGGGTGGGAGCCGCATTCGACGATGTTCATACTTCCATGTTGTTTGATCGCGGTCCGTTGCCTCCCGATGGTCTTGCTGGCGGCGAGATGGTTAACGGCATGGTGTGGATGGCCTCTCAGCCCTGGCTCAAGGTGAACCTCAAGGGCGAGCGCTTCTGCAACGAGAGCGCTCCGTACGACTTCGTGCTCCACGCATCCATCGACCAGCCTGGCCACACGTATGCCACCATCTGGGATTCCAACTTCCAGGACTACATCATGCAGTTCAAGACCCAGGGCTGCTCGCGCATGTTCCCGTTCGTGAACGGCGCGCCTGTTTCCGCCATCGATATGGATGCCTGTATGGGCATGCTCGAGGGTATGAAGCAGGCCGGCTTCATCCAGCAGGCTGACACGGTGGAAGAGCTCGCCGAGAAGCTCGGCATCCCGGCCGACACGTTTGCGGCCACCGTGGAGCGCAACAATGCCAACGCTGCCGCCGGTGAGGATCCCGACTTCGGCAAGGAGGCGTTCCGTCTGTCGCCCGTGGACACAGCCCCGTTCTTTGGTGTGCGTAACGCAGGCCGCCTGCTCTGCACCATGGACGGCATCAAGATTGACGAGACCATGCATGCCCTCAACGCCGACGGCGACCCCATCGAGGGCCTGTACGTTTGCGGCAACGACTCCGGTTGCTTCTTCGCTCACACCTATCCCGACCAGATCCCCGGCCTGGCCGCTGGTCGCTCGGCGACGTTTGCCCGCCGCGCCGGTCGCATTGCCGCAACGGGTGAGTAAATCCTGCTAGATAGCGGAAATTGGTTTGTCCAACGGCCGGCTCCAGCATGACGCTGGGGCCGGCCGTTTTTCGTTGCCGGGATGCGCGCTCGGCGGGACGGCTTGCGCGGTGGGGTGACCTGCGGGCCAAGTTGTCTCATGCGGCGAAGTGGCCTGCGAGACGGGTTGGCCTGCGCGTCGGGGCGACTTCTTAATCCAGTAGCCATTTCCAAGCGGGCATGATGTGCACCGTGCCAGAGGAAACAGACACGGTCTCCTCCGTATCCATGGTAACCATGGCTGACTCTGTGATTCCATACTTGGCCATGCCGTCCTCGAGGGCCGAGAGCTCGCGCGCGCGGGTCTTCGGGTCATCGAGGTTTACGCTGACTTGAACGAGTTGGTAGACGTCATCGAGCAAGGCGTCGCCTGTGACGAAGTCAATCTCGTGGGACTTGCTGTCGTGCTCAAACGTCAACCGCGCAAGGGAGCCTGCTCGCACCGAGGGCGTTGTCCGGCGAAGCTTGTTGAAGACGGCCGTTTCCAGACGCTGTCCTGTTTCCTGGGCGGAGGCCCGGGTGAAGGCTGCGAACATGCCGGGGTCGATTGCGTACACCTTCGAGCTCGAGCGCGCGTTATCGGCAAGCGAGCGAGACAAATCTGGCAGCGAAAACAGCAGGTAGGCCTGTTCATAATACGAAAGCAGGTTGCTCAGTGTCTCTCGCGAAGTGGAGACGCCACGGCTCTTGAACTCGTTGACCACCTTGTTTACCGAGAGCTCTCGGCCTGAAGAGGACAGACACCGCGCAAGGAAGCTGGTTGCGACCTGCGGGGTGCGAAGGTTGAAGCGCTCGATGACGTCCATCGCGACGGTGCGGTAGGCATACTCTTGCAGAAGCAACATGCCATCGGGTGCCGGCAGCGACAGGGGCGCGATGAACCCGCCGCGCAGGAGGTACGTGTTGAGGGCGTTTCTCAGAACTGCCTGGTCAGTTGAGGAGAACCCGCCTTCAGCGTGCATTGGCGTGCCAGCTGTATAGCGCACGTATTCCGAAAGTCCCATGGGGAAGAGTTCTCGGGACAACGACCTGCCTCTAAACTCGGATTTCAGCTCATGGGAGAGCATTTTCGAGGAAGAACCCGTGACGTACACCGTGGCCTTGGTCGAATCGATCAGGCGGCGAAGGAAAAGTCCCCAATCGGGAACCTCCTGGATCTCGTCGAAGAAAAGGAAGCAGCCCTGCTCCTTTGCATCGGGGTGTATGGCGAAGAAGGTGTCGACCACGTCGCTGAGGAGTTCGGCCGTGTATGGTTTGAGGCGCTCGTCTTCGAAGTTGAAGTACAGAATTGAAGTGGGTGAGTAACCTGCATGCACGATGTCGTGCATTTCCTGGTAGAGGCGGTAGGTCTTGCCGCAGCGTCGCGTGCCAACAACGACCTGTGCAAGGTTGCCCCGCTCGGGCTGCTGGATGGGGGAGAGCGCGAGGTCGCGCGGGAAAACCTCAGGGATTCCCTGCTGCTCGAAGTCAAGTATCTTTTCCTGCACCAATGCATTGAACGGCATCGTATTTTCCAATCTTGCAAAGTAGCTTTGCAAGAAACTATAAATCTTGCAGTTCTACTTTGCAAGATTCGAGAAATCTTGCAGGACAGGTTTGCAAGATTGCGCGGAGATGCGAAACGGAAATCCCCACGCGCCCGCCGGATGAGCGACGGACGCGCGGGGATTGTTGGTTGTCGTGCTCGCCTGTCTAGGCGGCGGTCGCTAGATTGCGCGGGCGGCCAGGTTGCCGGTGGCGATGGCCTCGGCGATGTTGTGGGGCTTGGCGGGGTCGACAAGGGCGTCGCCCACGGTGACGACCGTCATCTCGGAGCCCAGTGCGTCGGCGAGCGTGGTGTTGGCCGCAAGCTCGCAGGCCTCAATCACGGTGTCGCAGGCGATGGTGATGTCGCAGCCGGTGTCGCCGTTGATGGTGATCTCGCCTTCGCCCACGTTGGTCACGGTCGCGTTGGCCCACACGCGGGTGCCCTTGACGTAGAGCATCGGGAGCACGACCTCCTTGACGTGGGCCGACTGACCCTTGTCAAGCACGGCGGAGGGCTGGTCCATGACGATGGTGACGTGCTTGCCCTGGGCGATGAGGTAGAACGCGGCGTCCACGGCCGGGGCACCGTAGCCCACGATGGTGACCTCGTTGCCAATCTCAGCAGTAAGGATATCTTCGATGGGCACCACGTTGGTCGAGCCGCTTGCGGCAAGGCCGGTGGGCACGACAACGCCGCCAGTTGCCTCAATCAGCACATCGGGGGCCTGGGCGCGCACGAAGTCGGCGTCGACCTCCTGGCCGGTCACGACGGTTACGCCGCAAACCTCCTGCTGGCGCTGCAGGTAGGAGTTGAGATCGGCGATGTTCTCATGCTGGCCCTTGACCGCAGCGGCGAAGGGCAGCTTGCCGCCCAGGTAGCCCTGCTTCTCGTAGAGCGTGACGCTGTGCCCGCGCAGGGCCGCGACACGCGCGG
>USJP01000237.1 GCA_900555105.1 uncultured Coriobacteriaceae bacterium
GAAAAACGGCTGGCTTGCGGGGCGATACCTGCAAGCCAGCCGTATGAGGTGCAACATGCGCACTCTGCCCTGGTGCCTACTTCTTCTCGATGAGCTCGTGGCCCATGTGATCGAAGTCGTCGAGGTGGTAGGCCTTGATGGTGGGGTTGTCGTACGTGGAGAGGTAATACGTCTTGCTTGCGGCGGAGTAGCAGCTCGTGTAGAGGGTTTTCTCGAAAGAGCCGTCGGTCATGCGGGCTGCGCCGTCGATCATTGCGACTCCGCCGAGGGTGTGGAAGAGTCGCGAGACGTTGGCGGCCTCGCTGGACTGCTCGGGGTAGTTGGCGTTGTAGAATGCGGCGCGCACAAAGCGCGAGGTGGAGTAGGGGTCGCCCGGCAGCGCCCTGGCACCAGCGCCTGCGCCAAAGGGAACGAGCTCGGCCTTGCGCCAGTAGGCGGGTTCGGGCACGTCGGGCGAGAGCGTGATGTAGTTGCGCAGGTTCTCGCAGTGCCAGGCAAAACCAGGCTGGTTGGTGAGGACGTCCACATCGTCGTGGAACACATGCATGCCGCCGGCGGTGTACTCGACCACGATGGAACGCGTGGCATCGCCGATGAGCCAGTGCAGCATCGAGACGGGGAAGTTCTCGTTGATGGGCTTGGCTACGATGGCCGTGTTCGCGAGCGCCGCCTCTACTTCGTCGACGGTTGTAAAGTTGCGGGCCACCCACAGGGGGAACTCGTATGCGGCGACGTTGGTCTTGCCCTCGATGGGAGCGGGCTCATACTGGGCATAACCAGGGAAGTTGAGGCCGGCTACGGCGAGTCCCGCCTCGTTGGCGCAGTCAAAATAGAGCGGCAGGCCCTGGGGGACGATGCCCACGCCCATGACGCAATGAGGGCTGCATGCAGGTTCGCCGAAGGCTTGGGGAAGCGCGCAACCGATCGGAGTCACCACGATGTGCTCTCCGTAGGAGGAGCTCCAGTCGAGGTTGCGTCCGAAATACATGTTGCCGTTGCTGCCAGTGAAGCGGATACCTGTGCACATATGTGGTGCCTCCTTTGTGCCCGATGTCGTGCCGTGCATGCGCCTCGGGTCGACGTTTGGCGATGGTAGTGCCATAAGTACTTATACCCGTCTCATGTGAGGTGATGTCTTGCGAGGGGATCTCCGACAAAGTGGGCACAAGCCTGAGAGGGAGCGGAAAAGCATCACACGGTCGGGGGACAGCGATGGACATGAGTCTGTGCGTGCGATATGTGGGCAGCGGTGCGGGGTGTCTGACGAGGAACGCAGGTGCCGGGGCAGGGTGCATGCAGGAGCCGTGGGCGCTGCGCGATCAGCGGGGCCGGGTGCCTGACGAGGAATGCAGGCGGTTGGGCAGGGTGCGTGGGGGCCTTAAGCGTTATGCGAGCAGCGGTGCGTTGCGCCTGACGAGGAACGCAGGCGGTTGGATGGCGTGCATGCAGGGGCCGCGAGCGCTATGTGGGCAGCGGTGCGGGGCGTCCGATGAAGGGGCGCAGGCCGTTAGGCAGGGTGCATGCAGGGGCCGCGCGTGTGTTTGCGCATGCTTCTGACCGGTCCCGTAATCGTGTTTGCATGCTTTGGGTTGAGGCGCGCAAACCTTAGTGGGCCCAACCGTCCCTTAATTCCCTTGCTCGTAAATCCTGGCGATGAGTTCGTCGTGGCAGGAGACGTCGAGCTTGCGATAGACGTTGCGCACGTGGGTGTACACGGTGCTCTTGGAGATGAGCAGCGTCTCGGCCACATAGGAGCAGCCGTGACCGCGGGCGAGAATCTGCACGATTTCGGTCTCGCGTGGCGTGAGGGCGAAGCGTTCGGCGAGTAGTGTTACGCGGGCCTCAACGGGAAGCGCGCTTGCGGGGCTGTTGGCCGAGCCATCCGCATGGGCAGAATCCGCCGCGTCGCCCTGGGCCACGCCCGCCGCTCTCTCATCGCCCGTGAGGCTGAGCAGGTCCTCATCGGACATGTCGGTGGAGCTGCGGCGCTGCGCATGGAGGCAGGCGTTGGCAACGGTAAACACGCCGTAAACCGCCGTGAGTGCCATGACGATGCCAGAGTGGTAGACCGAGGTGTCGTCGAGCTGGCTTCCGAGGGCCAGGCCTAGGACGGCAGTCAGGCAATAGGTTCCGATGATGGTGGAAAACACCAGGTCGCGAGGGAATTCGCGAGCGTTGGAAATGCCGCTTCCCATAGCGAGCGCGATGGCGCCAACAATGGAGAAGAGCGTGTAGGCGGCGATGGTTTGCGCGTCGGGACTGGTGCCGGGGAACATGCAAAGCGCCATGACAAGCGCTGTGGCGATGGGAATGAGCAGGCGTTGCACGAAGGCCGCGGCGGGGATGTGCCCGTGGCTGGCGACTCCGCATGCGATTGCGACGATGACGCCAGCGGCAATCGACCCCAGGACTTGGGTGTCCACCAGGCCGTCGAGCACGGTGGTGGGCGCGATGCCGATGACAAATGACGAAAGCGCGATGCCGAGAAGGGGCGTGCCCATCACCGAGAAGAATGTTTTGACATGCGCACGGTTTGGCGAGAGTTCCGCGTCTGCCTGCGGGAATGTGGCCTCGACCTTCTTCAAGCCAAGCGGTGCGAAGGTGCCGACCGCCAGCATGGCGACGTGGAGTAGGTAGGACAGGGGTACGGGCATTGCGGACACGCCGAGGTTGAGGACGGCCGCCGTCACGATTCCCAGACCGCACGTGAGCGTGAGGTGCATAAGGCTCTCGCCAAAAAAGATTGCGGCCCAGTTTGCGCAAAGGGCAGCGAGGGGCAGGCCTGCAAAGAACGAGCATATAAGGCCGAGGGCATTAACTACGGGCGAGGAGACGTCGGAACCCAATGCGACGAGGGCGATGTAGCCTGCCATTCCCATGAAGTAGGAGGCAAAGAAAAGGGGGCTGCCATGCCGTGCGGTGTGTGGAGACCCGCTGGGTGCGAAGGTCAGCACGACGGAGAGTAGGGAGAAGCCCAGGACACCCTGGGCAAACCAGGTGGTGACCTCGGGAACGCCCGCGGCGTTGATTGCCACGATGTTGGGGGAGTAGATGGGCAAGGTGGCGAAGAAGCAGACAAAGGCCGCGAAGGCCGTCACCTTCCGAACCTGTGCAGAAGAGCTCACGCCGTCCTCCTTGATACCGTCTGGCATTGGTTGGCCGTGTTGAGACCGGCTCCGCCAAGATTCACGCCATCCCCCTTGATACCTACGCCGCCTCGGCCTATTTTGCCCAGACGGGCCCCGCCCAGATTCCCGCCATCCCCCTTAATGCCCGCGCCCCCTGTCGCCTGATTTGCGGGCCTTGCGAGGTTCGGCATGCAATCGTGAGGCTGGTCACACGCCGCCCGCGTTGAAAGCTGCTCAAGGGTAACTATAGCAAAACGACCGATTGCTAAGGTCGAGTTCGAAAGGTTCTTTCGCACGATTGTTATAGAGCTGTGAGCAAGAAAACGACGCCTTGCGTGACTCAATCATCAAAAGCCCAGCTCAATGGTGTCTATACCAAATACCTTTGAGACTCGTCACATTTGGGTAGCTGGACGGGCGAGGGACAAATACCAACGTTGCGCGATTTTAACGCCTGTCCTTGCCGCATACCGTATGAGTTGTTACCAGCCGGGTGCGGTGTATGCGTCTCACGTTCGCATACAGCCGTTGCTTTCCCGGCATAAGCGCAATGCTTGGGCCAATGGACCCGGGCAATTCCAACAAAGGAGTGCGTACGTATGGAACTGAACCGTAGGAGCTTCCTCAAGGTTGCCGGCGCCGGTGCCGCTGCCGCCATGGCCGCCGCTGGTGCTACCGTCGCTCTGGCTGACGCCCCCGCGCCTGCCGCTG
>USJP01000238.1 GCA_900555105.1 uncultured Coriobacteriaceae bacterium
GACCTCGGGGGCGGACCTGCCGGCTCCGAGTTCCTCGCTGGCAAGTCGGGCGTAGACCTCCTGCTCGGGGAGCGGTTCGCCCTGCGCGTGGGCGCTCAGCAGGATGCGCACGATGCCTGCGCGCTTTTGCCTGCGCGATCCTGCAAAGGGCGACTGGCGCGTGTAGGCACTGGCGCGGCGTGTGGGGTTGGGGAGCGTTTTCTTGAGATGAGCGCCGATGTCGAGCAGGCCGTAATACCAGCCGCGCACGTCCTGGCCGCTGGGAGGGCAGGTGAGTTCCACCAGGGGCACAAGCTCCTTGTCGGCCACCTTGTCCGTTCCGGGAAAAAACTCATGGATGAGAACGGCGCGCACGTTGGTCTCCAGGTAGACGCCGTGCTCGTCGAAAGCGAAGGCGCGGATGCCGGCCGCCGTGGAGGGGCCGATGCCGGGCAACGCCGTGAGCTCCTTCACGCCGTGGGGCCAGATGCCGTCGAACTGCTCGACCACGGTCTGGGCGCAGCGGTGAAGCGCGAGCGCCCGCCTGTTGTACCCCATGCCCTGCCAGGCCTGCAGCACCTCTGCCTGAGGGGCCTGGGCAAGCGCCTGCACGCTGGGAAAGCGTTCGAGCCAGTCGGCCCAGCGACCCTGCACGCGCACGACCTGCGTCTGCTGGAGCATGACCTCGCTGATCCACACGAGGTAAGGGTCGTCGACGCCTCTCCAGGGAAGCTCGCGCCACAGAGGCGCGGCCAGCGTGCGCATGCGCGACTGGAATGCCTCCACACCCTCGGCGAGCAGGGCTTCCATGCCAAAGGGACGGCCGAGGCCGTCGGCGGAGTTTTCGGTTGCTTGCATATCGCTTGCGGGCGTCAGTCCCACCTGCGCTACTTCCACTCCAGAATCTCCCAGCCCAGCCTCTTGGCGTGGCAACGCAGCATGACGTCGGGGTTCACGGCGTGGGCGGTCTGGGCCATCTGGAGCATGGGGGCGTCGGTGTGGTGGTCGCCGTAGGCGTGCACGAGCTCCCAGCCGTCCTTGCCGAACGTGGCATCGGCCCAGGTGCGGATGCGGCGGACCTTCTCTTCGCCTGCCGGGGTCTCGCCGGCAACGGCGCCGGTGTAGCGGCCGGACTCGTCGCGCTCCATGACGGTGCCCATGCAGGTCTCGCAGCCCAGGTAATCGCGTGCCACGCGGGCGACCTCCTCGAAGGTCGCGCTCACAAGCGCCACGTGGTCGCCTGCCGCGACGTGCTCCTTGACCTTGGCGATGCCGTCGGCGCGGTAGCGTGGGACCATGATGTCGTCGTGGAACATCTCCATCATGCGATGGATGCCCTCGGGGGTGTATTGCGACAGGTCGGTGAAGATGCGCTCACGGGGCTCGTTCTGGCGATAGGGGAGGTGGAGCTTGTAGCGGATGCCCCACCAACTGCACAGGGCGATGGTGCGAATGCGCACAAGGCGACGCGTCATGAGGTATTTGAGGATGAGCGTGCCAGATTGGCCCTGCAAAAGAGTGCCGTCGATGTCGAAGGCGACAACGCGCGCTTTTGTCATGACGCTCCTTTTCGCAGCTAGAGGCCGAAATCAGACAAGTAAACAAGCCAAACGCCCTATAGGATACCCTAAATACAGTCGCTTGCGTGCTTGAATCTGCCGCGCTCGCCAAACAGCGTAAACCAGACGGCGGCCGTACGTACCTGAAACGTGGGGGTTGGACGCGAGGAGTAAAACCCCCTTACACCACGTGCTTTCATGCTTTAGTATTGCCTGCGTACACCACTCGTTTTATTGGAGGCGCGACCCTTGCTCGCTGAACGATTCCTCTCCACCGTTGTGGGCACCATGGCCAAGTCTCAGCTTGTTCTCAAGCCTACGCCCGAGACGCATTTCCCGACCCCCGAACCAGGCCGTAAATACATGCTCTACCTGCATGTTCCTTTCTGCCAGGTGCTTTGCCCCTACTGCAGCTTCAACCGCTACCACTTCCGCGAGGAGGTGGCCAGGCCCTACTTTGCCAACATGCGCAAAGAGATGATGATGCTCAAGGACCTGGGCTACGACTTCGAGAGCCTCTATTTTGGCGGCGGCACGCCCACCATCCTGCTCGACGAGCTGTGCGCCACCATCGACCAGGCGCGCGAGAACTTCTCCGTCACCGAGGTGGCCGTGGAGACCAACCCCAACCACCTGGTGGACCCGTGGCTCTCGCAGATGGAGGGTCGCGTGCAGCGCCTCTCCGTGGGCGTGCAGAGCTTCGACGACGGCCTGCTCAAGCAGATGGACCGCTACAAGAAGTACGGCTCGGGCGAGGAGATCTTTGAGCGCATCCAGGCCGCCAAGAGCCACTTCGACCTTATCAACGTCGACATGATCTTCAACTTCCCCTCGCAGACCGAGGAGATCCTGCGCAGCGACCTTGAGAAGATCCGCGCCTGCGGGGCCCAGCAGACCACGTTCTCGCCGCTCTACGTGTCGCACGGCACGCAGCAGAAGATGGCCCAGACCCTGGGCAAGCTCGACTACCCGCGCGAGTACGAGTTCTACAAGATCATCGACGAGACGCTGGCCGGCGGTGAGAACCCCGACTTCCACCGCTCGACCCTGTGGACCTTTACGCGCAAGGACGCCAACACCGACGCCTCCGCGCCGCAGATCGAGGAGTACCAGACCAACTACGACGACTATCCTGCCATCGGCTCGGGCTCCATCACGCACCTGGCGGGTGCCCTGTATGTGAACCACTTCAGCATCGCCGACTACAACGCCGCGATCGAGTCGGGCAAGATGTCCATCATGGGCAAGGCGGCCATGTCCAAGCGCAGCCTCATGCGCTACAGCTTCCTGGTGAACCTGTACAAGCTGCGCCTGGACAAGCGCGCGTTCAAGCGCGAGTTCGGCTGCTCGGTCGAGGCGGGCCTGCCTGCCGAGATGGCCTTCATGGCGCTCAACGGCGCCTTTGCCACCAACAACGCCGACGAGCTCACGCTCACGCCGCGCGGCCGTTACCTGGTTGTCGTGATGTACCGCAAGTTCCTTTCGGGCATGAACAACCTGCGTGAGCAGGCACGCGCATGCCTGAGCGGCGCCGAGCGCCAGATTCTGTTCGAAGACAGCGAGGACGTGCTGTAAGGCGCGCAGAACCAGGAGGTTTGACGCATGCATTCAGAGGACGTGGCGGCGCTTCCGCCCGAACAGTGCGCTTTGCTCGATGCGCTCGTGTTGCTTGACAATGCCGACGGCGCCTATGCGCTGCTGCAGGACCTGTGCACGCCGCGCGAGATCGAGGACCTCTCGCGCAGGCTTCAGGTGGCGCGCATGCTCGATGCAGGCGCGAGCTACGAGCGCATCCAGGCCAAGACCGGCGTCTCGTCCACCACGGTGGCGCGCGTTGCCAAGTGCCTGAGCTACGGGCCCGGCGGTTATCGGCAGACGCTTGACAAGCTGCCTGTGTACGTGGACGAGCCCGCAGGGCCCGCGCTGTAGGAAACCACGCCGCCCGAGGCGGCGGACGAGCTGAGAAAGGGGCATCCCCCATGCCTGGAATTACGGAGCGGTTGGGTTCGGACGTGCTCGTGGTGCAGGGTGCCGTGGGCACCTACCTGGCCCAGAAGGGTTTCGAGGGCAACGTGTGCAGCCTCAACCTCGAGGAGCCCGATGCCATCGAGCAGATGCACCAGCTCTATCGCATCGCGGGCGCCGACTGCGCCGTGACCAACACGTTTTGTGCCACAAGCTCGTGCCTGGCGCAGGAGGGCCTGGCCGGCCAGGTCGGTGCCATCAACATGGAGGGCGTGCGCCTGGCCCGCGAGGCGGGCTTCCCCCATGTGCTGGCCGCCATGGGCCCATGC
>USJP01000239.1 GCA_900555105.1 uncultured Coriobacteriaceae bacterium
ATGGAGCTGGCACGGAAGTTGTCCGAACCGGTCTTCATGGTGAGGCGATACACGCCCACCACGGGAGCAGCGGTGCCGGAGTAGACCAGGTCGGCCACGCGCTTCAGGATCTCCTCGGAGACAAAGTCCTTGCGGGTGCGGTTGGCGTCGACGATAGCCTCGATGAGGTTCTGAGGGACATCCTTGTAGTTGGCCAGAAGCTGCTTGGTGTCCTTGGGCAGGCAGTAGCCGCCGTAGCCGAAGGAGGGGTTGTTGTAGAAGCTGCCGATGCGGGGCTCCAAGCACACGCCGTCAATAACGTCGGCGGAAGAAAGCCCACGTGCCTCGCAATATGTGTCCAGCTCGTTGAAATATGCGACGCGCAACGCCAGGTACGTATTGGCGAAGAGCTTCACAGCCTCAGCCTCAGTGGTTCCAAGCACAAGCTTGGGGATGCCTACCGATCCATCGGCGTTGGTGCGCGTGAGCTCCTCAGGGTCAGCGCCCTGCGCCAGCAGCTCCGCGAACAGCTCCGCCGCCTTCACGGCCTCGGCATCGTCCTTAGGGGCGCCCACCACAATGCGGCTCGGATGCAGGTTGTCATAGAGCGCCTTGCTCTCGCGCAGGAACTCAGGGCTGAACATGATGCGCCTATCGTTGAGCTTCTCGCGCAGCGAGGCCGTGTAACCCACCGGGATGGTCGACTTGATAACAATCCAGGCAGATTGGTTAACCTCACGGATGGCTGCGATAGCAGCCTCCACGGAACTCGTGTCGAAGAAATTGCGGTCGCTGTCGTAATTGGTCGGCGTGGCCACAATGGCGTAATCCGCGTCCGTATAAGCCTCGGCAGCGTTGAGCGTCACATGAAAGTTCAGGTCGCGAGCACCCGCTTTGGCCTCACTCAGGAAGCGCTCAATTTCGTCATCTTGAATCGGAGAAACAAACCGCTTGAGCTTCTCCACCTTCTCAGGGACGATGTCGAGCGCGTGGACCTCGTTGTGCTGCGACAGCAGAACAGTCAATGAAAGGCCGACGTAACCAGTACCGGCAACGGCGATTTTCATACTCTTCCTTTCTTTCACTCTTAGTGTCCCTGCGCCGTCAGCACGACGCCTATCGTTTGGATTACTAGCTTCAAGTCGTTCCACACCGAGCATTTCTCGATGTAGAGCAGGTCCAGGTCCACCCACTCGTCGAAGGTGACAGCGTCGCGGTTGCGGTGCGCTTGCCAGTAGCAGGTCAATCCCGGCTTCACGAGCAGGCGCTGGGCCTGGTAGGCGTCATAGGTTGCCGCCTCTACAGGCAGCGCGGGACGCGGACCCACCACGCTCATGTCGCCGAGCAGCACGTTGGCAAACTGCGGCAGCTCGTCGAGCGACAACTTGCGCAACCATTTGCCCACGGGCGTCACGCGCGGGTCGTCGCGCATCTTGAACACGGGGCCCGTCTTCTCGTTGAGAACCTTCAGTTCGGCGAGTTTCTCTTCGGCGTCCACGCACATGCTACGGAACTTATACATGTAGAACGTGCGGCCGTCCTTGCCGACGCGCTCCTGGCGGAAGAACACCGGTCCCTTCGGGTCGTCCAGCTTTATGAGCAGCGCAATGATCGCGAACAACCAGGAGAACACCGCGAACACGAGCAGACTGAACACCACGTCAAACGCTCGCTTCACGAAGCGGTATGCGTATCTGTCTTCGATTCCGGTCACGGCCTTGCCCGCAAACTTCTTCTCGTAGCGAGCAGCGCACGTTCCGTCCGAGAGCACGGCTCCGGCCGCAGTCATATCCACATTCACTACGCCTCGCCGCCCTTTTCGGGCCACAGGCAGGTCAAACTCCAGCCCGAAGCGCCTTTCGCCCTGGTCAGCCAGCACGCAAGCGCACCTGACAGGCTGCCCACGCAGCCTGTCAGGCCCTCACGCAAGGGAAGCACTCCCATCGCGTACGTCGCCATATAACTGGTGCCTCCCTTCACGTCAGGACCCTTCTCACAATCAATCGCCAAAAAACGACCCCCGCGGGATTTGCGGGACTCGTTTGCTTTCTTCGATGCACTTCGTTTGAAAACCGCCCGCATGCGCGTCACCGTTTCACTGGCACGTCTATGGCAAGCACCTCGACGGGCGCCTTGGGCCCGTCGCCCATGGTCACCAGGGCCGTACGCTTGTGGCGATCCACCTTCAGCACGCGCGCTTCCTGGCCCACAAGCGGCCCAGACGTCACGTGCAGCTCGCCGTCCACAATCTCGGCGACGCTGGAGCGCACGCACCAGGTCGCGTCGGTACTGGCCTCTAGCCACGCGCGCACACCGTCGTCCAAGGGCACAATCCCGCGACCCTCCAGGCCGGCGGGCTCCACGCGAAAACTCAGCATGCGCAGCGCGTCTACCAGCGCGATTGCGTCGCCACTCTCAGCAAACAGGTACTGCGGCCACATGGGCTTGGTCACCAGGAACCAGTTTCCCTGGCGCTTCATCCAGCATTCCTTGCGCAGGGCAAAGGCCCTCGACAGACACGTGCCACCGAGAATCCGGTTCAGCTTTTCGGCCGTGGAGGCTTCTGTGCCCCGGGTCACGTGCAGCACGTACCAGCGGCTGCGGCCGCGCGGCGACCTTCTGCCGCAAGGCAGGGGCATGCGTGCCACGTGCTCCCTCTCGAACAACAGCGCCGAACCCATCGCCCAGACCCTTCCCGCGCACCCGACGGCCCCTTGCGACGCGTGCGCGGCCCGTCCTACTCGGTCCGGTTGCGCACATCCGCTGCGGAAGTCATCAAAAAGTACACTTTTTGACGAGGGGTAAGAAAAACTAAGATTGATGTAACAAATGGAAGGCGACCTGCGATTTTGTCCTCGGCGGGTCGTGTATAATGACTTAGTTATTGAGAAGTGGAAAAGTGTACTTTTTGCGCCACAAAATCTTGGCCGTGAACTGCCGTTTTATACGATGTGCCGCAGCTGTGTTTTTTACGCCCATAACTTTTAAGCAGCGTCGCGCCTTCAAATCCGAAGGCTCTCAAACACATTACAAGCAAACTTCTCCACCTGGACAAACATCCTTGGCCGTTGCTCCCTCATCCCGCGACTAATCGCCATCGGGATGCTTGACAAGCCCGTCCTCACGCACCCATCGGTCGAACGTAGACGTGCTCACGCGGCAGCGCTCAGCCGCCTCCTTGCGCGTCAGGCAACCGTCCAAATAGCCCGCGCTCGCCGCTTTGTACGCACGCGGCCTCTTCTTCCTCGGACGCCCAAATTGCACGCCGCGCGCCTTCGCGCATGCGATTCCCTCTGCCTGCCGCTGGCGTATGCTCTCGCGCTCCACCTGCGCCACGTAGCTCAGAAGCTGCAGCACGATGTCCGATATCAACCGGCCGGTCACCCCCTTGCCGCCGTCGCGCGTATCCAGAAGCGGCATGTCCAACACCACCACGGCGCAGCCCGCCTCCTTGGTGAGCCATCGCCACTGCTCCAGGATTTCGTCGTAATCGCGCCCAAGCCGGTCAATGCTCTTTACCGCGAGCACGTCGCCCGCCAAGAGCCGCTGCCGCAGCGCCTTCCACGCATGCCGCTCGAAATCTTTGCCGCTGGCCTTGTCCGCGAACACGTTCTCCGCAGCCACGCCAAAAGCCGCCAGGGCTTCCAGCTGCCTGTCCAGGTTCTGCTCCTTGCTGCTCACGCGCGCGTACCCGTAAACCCTGCCCACAACGCCTGTGGAAACGCCACCGATTCCCGCCATCAACCACGCCTTTCTCTCGAATGCCGACCCTTCGAAGAGAAAAGCCTATTGGGCTGCCGCGGCGTCAACGCCCAGGCGCCCGATGACGG
>USJP01000240.1 GCA_900555105.1 uncultured Coriobacteriaceae bacterium
TCGTCGGGCTTACTTTCGCTGCTGGTACGTGCTTGATGGGCGGGGCCTCCCCCGCCTGGGCTGCACGCTCGGTCTTCGGGAATGCACTTGGGACGCAGGGCGCCCAAACCGACACGCAGGCCTCGATGCCCGCCGCGTCTGACGGCGCCGATACAGCAGCCGTGCCTAGCGTGCCAGGCATCACCGACGCCGACCGCGCCCACTACTCCGAAGGCTTTTTGGCCGCACTGCAGGTACTGTATGAGACACTCACCGCTTGCAGCCTCGATTTGGTGGACATCTCGGCAAGCCATATCAGCACCGAGGATTTCGAGGCTGCCCTCGAGTACCTGCACACGGAACCTTGGGCAGCCCACTATCTGACCATCGACTACTCGACGCGCGGAGAAGAGATCGTCTCGTTCCAGGTGAGCTACCGCATCGACAGCGCCGCGCTTGCGACCTACCAAGCCGACCTCGACGCCGCCATCACCTCGCTTGTCGCGCAGATTGACCCCGCTGCCAGCGAATATGACAAGGCTTTGTATGTGTACGACTGGCTGCAGAACAACGTTGCCTACGATCACGACGTGGTGGAGCCCTACATTCTCGACACCATGTCGCGCACGCCGCTGGGCGCCCTCGCCTTTGGCAAGGCGGTCTGCACGGGCTACTCGTCGGCATTCGCGCTCGTCATGGAGCGGCTCGGCATCCCCTGCGAGGTCGTCGACAGCCAGGAGATGCTCCACACCTGGAACATGACGTGCATCGGCGGCACCTGGTACTACTCCGACGCCACCTGGGACGACATGGACGAGGACATCGGTGCCCAACGCTTCTACTTCATGGTATCGGAGCAGACGCTGGCGCGCGACCACTGGGGATGGACACCCCGACATGACTCGCCCGTCGATTTGGGCCGCCCGGGGTACGTGCGCCTCTCCCCCGACACATGCACGCTGGCCGACGCCGCGATTCAAGCGGTGTACACCTATCCTGGCTGCGTCATCGACATGCTCGACTTCTATATCGATGGCGAGACGCTCGACAATACGTTCTACCAGCTTGACGCAGCAGGGCAGTTCTGGGGGACGTATTTCAGCTGGCGCTGGCGCTGCAACGAGGCCGGCTTCGTCACGCGGCTTTTTGTGACCTTGCAGTAGAGGTGCGCCGTGCAAAGCGCTCGCCAGCAGCGAGACACGCAGCAAGCGGGGCCTACCGTAGGCGAACCCGTTACCAGCACAAACAAGTACGCCCGCCTTTCTCGATTGCACGAGGAAGGCGGGCGCTTTTCACTCATGGCCGTTGTTTATAAAGCGCATCAGACTCCGCTCGAACCAGCCACTACGCGGCACTCAGCACCGTCTCGAATTCCTGCTCGTCGTTGGGATCATCGGCCCGGATGACACCGCGCAGCATGACCGACTCCACCGCATCGACGTCAACAAGGCGGTTGAACACGCGGGCGCAGTCATCCTCGTTCTCCCAGCCGTACCCATAGGCGAGCACGGTGTTGTCGACCGGGTCATCCACTCCCCAGCGGTACACCGTGTACTCCGTGCCGTCCGTAAAGCGAATGACCATTTCCCTTATGTGCTGATCGACGCTGGCGGGATGCTGCACCATGCCGATGGGAGAAAGCTCCACGGTCGAGCCGTCTTCGGCCTTGAACTCCTTCGCAGGCAAGGTTGCGGCAGGCAGATAGGTCGACTCACCTGCAGCGTTGCTGGCCTGCACCGAGGACTGACCACCGTCTTCGCGACTGACCAGCGACCAAACGAGGCCTTCACCAATGGTTGCCCTGAACGGCCCGAAGTAGGCGGCGCCCACAAGCTTGGTATCCGTGCTTGCCTCGGCGTCGCGCACGATGCGAACGTCCCAGGGAGACTCGCCATCGGGAGATTGCACGAGCTCGAAAACCGGGGCATCGTTGGACAGGTACACCTCGCCATACCCTGCATCGGCGATATCAACACCGTCGGGATTCTCAATCGTGATAGCCGCGATACCGTTGCCGTTCTCGTCCATCACGCACTGGCCCACGGTGAGCGTGTAGCCGTGCGACTCGGCCGTAAGCCCCGCATCGAACACATAGCCATCGAGCAGGCGCTCGGCCACCTGCTCGTCCACATCCGCCCAGGTACGCGACGGGGCGACCCAGCTCTTGGGCTCGCCAGTCACCGGGTTGATGCAATCCTGCTCCACCACCGTGTGTGCCTCAACGTCGGCGTTGCCCTTCGGGCCAAACGCGAGTTGGGTGAAATCAACGTTCACCGCAGCGTACGCAGCCGACGCAACGAGCGCCGTGGTGGCCGCAATCGCAACCGCCGTGCGCACGCGAAGCCTGCCACGCGGAGCACGCGGCGCCTTCTTGCTGTGCGAGCCTGCTCCTGCCACCTGGGAAAACGTCTGCTCCTGTTGCGCCTGCAACCTATCTTCCTTCTCAGCCATGCGCATGATCCTCTCAATCGTCTCGTCAGAGGCGTCCATGCTCGAAAGCGCCCGCTTGAACCGTGCGCGATCGAGGTCCTCGGACGCCATTTCCGGCGAGGTGTGCTGTGTATGGGTCATCGCGTGCCCCCTTCGTCCAATACGTCCTTGAGCTTTGCACGTCCCCGCGCCAGACGCGTGCGCACCGTGGCATCGGGCACTCCTAGCAGATCTGCGACCTCGTGAGTCGAGTAGCCTTCGAAGTAGTACAGGTAAAGAACCGTGCGGTACCGCGTGGGCAGGGCCATGAGCTGACGCACGAGCTCGCCGTCGTGCTCTTTCTCGGGCATCTCGAGCGTGTCGATGTAGTCATCGATGTTCTCCGGCCGCAGGCGAAGCGCCCTGTACACCGACGTGCATTCGTTGATGGTCACCCGTAGCAACCAGCGCTTTGCATGCTCGTCGCTATCGAAACTGCCACCGAAGCGATGCAGCTTGAGAAACACCTCCTGCACCACGTCCTCGGCATCGGCGCGGTTGCGCAGGTAGCCGTATGCCAGGCGAAACACGCTGCCCTTGTGCATGTTCACCAACGCGATGAACTGCTCTTTATCTTGCACGGATACGATCCTTTCATGCAGGAGACGTACAGTGTAGCCGCGCGGCATGGACTCAAGTGACACGCTGTCGCACTCTCGAAGGGCGCCCTTCACTGATATATACGCATGCGAGGGCTGAGATGTTTCATGGGGCGGAAAAATTTTTGAGAAGAAAGACGTACAAACCTCGTGGGCCCGGCAGGTGCGCAACCAGGCCAAAGATGGTACAGTAGGGCTGGCAGAGCAAGGCGCACCATGGCCCTGCGCCCCTACGAAGATGGGAGTGCATTATGGAACTCAGCAGGCGCTCGTTTATCACGGCAACGGCAGGGGCGGCTCTTGCAGCAAGCGTCGCCATGGGAGCGAGCGAGGCACTCGCCGCTTGGCCCACCGCGCCCACCAAGGAGGGTGACATCCCCTACGGCTGGTTCTGGAACACCGCAGTAAGCGTGCCATGCGTCGATGGCGGCAGCCGCACGCTGCGAAACCTCTACTTCACCGACCGCTCCACTGCTCTTACCAGCGCAAACGCTTGGGATTACGTACAGGGCTTCATCGTGACCTACAACGACCATCTCATTTACTGGTCGGGTCAGTGCGTACCCACAACGCGCAACACCTACTCGGTGAACATCAAGCATTTCTGGTACACCGACAAGGGCGTCGACTTCCCCGTAGTATGCACGTCCTACGACATCGACGGTTTCCACTGGTTCGGCTTCGATCCGCTCGAGGGCAACTTCCGCATCAGCTAGCGCGAGGTTGTGCCGCAGGCACCGTACCAGCGCATATGACAAACAA
>USJP01000241.1 GCA_900555105.1 uncultured Coriobacteriaceae bacterium
CCGCCGCATCGAGGTCCTCGCGGCGGTTGGTGAGGAAGACCTCGCAGGCACCGCCCGTCACCGGCTTGTGGCCGACGAGACGTGCAGGCAGCACACGGGTCTGGTTAACAACGAGCAGGTCGCCCTCGTTGAGGAAGTCCACGATGTCGGTAAACACATGGTCTTCCAGCGTGCCCTTCTCACGGTCAAGCACGAGCAGGCGGCAAGAGTCGCGGGGCTCGGCCGGATACTGGGCGATAAGCTCGCGGGGAAGGTCGTAATCAAAATCGTCGGTACGCATATACACAACTCCCATGCAGGTAGAAGAAATAGGGGAAGTCTAGCACCCATCTCCTTGGCGGCATGGGCAGAAACACGCGCAAGTGGAGAATCTACGTGCATGCACGTCCGAGGTCGCGCTGCAGCGCGCGCACTTCCCGTGCCTGACAGCGCTCAAGGGCAGCCTCGGCGGCAGAAAAACGGCATCCGCAGTAGTTCTGCCGATACAGTCCCAGTTCCCTGGCGCGCGTCGTGGCCTGGGGGTACAGCGGACGGAAATCCTGCCAAACGGCAGTGAGGCCCGCACGTGCACAAATCCGCCCAAGCTCGGTGCCGCAGGCGTCGAAGAGCTGGTAAGGAGAAACCGCAAGCGTCGTGGACATATGGGCGCACCCGAGCTCGGCGGCCAGGGATGCCGCCCCCTCCAGGCGCAGGCGATAACACGCCTGGCAGCGCGCCAGACGGTTTGTGCCGTACCGCGCGACCTCGCGCTCCCAACGCTCAGCTTCATAGGGTCCCTCGACCACTTCGACGTTCTCCCCCGTCGCCCAGGCACGAAGCGTCTCGAGGCGGCGCACGTACTCGTCATGGGGCTGAATGTTAGGGTTGACATACACTATTGTGGGCAAAAAGCCCTGCTCGCGCAGAACCCGCAAAGGTTCGAGCGAGCAGGGCCCACAACAGGCATGCAGCAAAAGCGGCGTGCCAGACATGCGTACTAGTTCGCAGCCTCAATGAGCGGGGCAGCAACCTGCTTCTTGCGGGAAAGCACGCCGGGCATCCAGACGCCCTCAGGCACGACGGTGATGTTGAGGCCGCGCTCGACAACCTCGGGCTCGCCCACGACGAAGACCTGGGAGCCCTCCTCGATGATGTCGGTCACACACAGCACGAGGGTGTCGCCGCCGTTTGCAGTGCGATACTCCTCCATCGCGGCGCGCAGCTCGTCGGCCTGGGCAAGGACGGGCTCCTTGTTCACGGTCTCGTACTGGCCGATGAAGACGGCCTTGCCGCCGATCTCGAACTTCTTGATGTCGCGGGCAACCATCTGAGCAGGCGTGAAGCCGTCGGCGCCACGGCTCTTGAACACCTGCGCACCGTAAGCGACGGGATCGACGCCGATCTGGGCACCAAGCTTGGCGGCGATAGCGCGGTCGGCGTCGGTGGTGGTGGGAGACTTAAGCATGACGGTGTCGGTCATCATGGCAGCAAGCAGCATGGCAGCCTGGGCGTCGCTCATGGGCGTGCCCGTGACCTCGAAGAGCTTGGCGATGATGCAGCACGTGGAGCCCCAAGGAACGTTGATGAAGAGCGTGGGCTGGGCGGTGGTGAGGTCGGCGATGCGGTGATGGTCGATGACGCCCACGACCTCGGCGTTCTCGATGCCCTCAACGGTCTGGCCAAGCTCGTTGTGGTCGGTCAGAACGACCTTGACCTTCTCGTCGGCAGGCTCGATCTTCTCGAGGAGCTGAGGAGCGGCGACGCCATGCTTCTCGAGCAGGGCAGCGCTCTCGCCGGGCAGCTCGCCCAGACGGCAGGCAACGTACTCGTTGGCCGGGTCGAGCGCAGCGGCGAGCTGGGAATACACGACGGCGGACATGATGGCGTCGTTGTCAGGGTTCTTGTGGCCGAAGACCAAGATCTTGCTCATGAGCTCTCTCCTCTTCAAAAGGTTCATGCCGGCCCGTATGCAGGGCCAGTCCATACAAACATGCAGAGTTTACCGCACACATGCATCCGCAAAGCCCAGGACGCGCGACCAATACGCATTAGGCGCAACTAGGCTCGCCTGGCAGTGGCCGGCCCCCTCGACAAGGAGCACGTCGCGCTTGCCCGGACCGCCCGCCTCGTAGAGCCTGCGCGTGCAGGCGGGCGTCACCGATGAGTCGAGCGTCCCGTGCACAAGCAGCACCCCCACCTTGGCGCGGGCCACGCTTTGAGCCGCGTCGTCGGGGACGATATCGTAACCGCCGGGGATGAGGCGCAAGTGGCGGCGCACAATCTCAAGCGTGGGATGCACGGGCAGCCCCGCCGAGTCGAGCATGTGCGCGAAGGACGACCATGCGCGGTCGAAGGGGCAGTCCGCGACAACGGCGCGTACGCAGGAGGGAAGCCCCTCGTCGCCAGCTGCAACGAGGACGGCATGGCCTCCCATGCTGTGTCCCATGAGCACTACATCGTGGGCTGCAGGCATGCCGGGCAGGCCGGCCTCCAGACGACGCGCCCACGCAACGACGTCGGGGCCGTCGAGCACACCCATGCCGATGAGCTTGCCCGCACTTGCGCCGTGGCAGCGCATCTCCACGACGAGCAGGTTGTAACCGGCCTGCGCCCAATGTCGGGTGTACTGAAGCATCGAGTCCCACGTGCCGGCGTACCCGTGGCACAGCACGGCCCAGCGAGTAGATGCGGCATCACAAACCCAGACGTGGCCCACGAGGTCCGCACCGTCAGGAGCGGCGGTGTGCACCTCGACCCAACCAGGACCCTCCTGAAGCCACTCATAGGTGGCGGCGCGCTCCTCGAGCACGTTGGTCCGGCGGGTCTGCACAAGGTCGGAATCCATGCCCGCGCAGAAGAAGCCGCCCTCGGCCGCCGCCCGCGTGAGGCCAAAACCAACGGCGGCGTCAACCTGCGCCTCATGGTCGTCGACGGTCGCGCTGGCATTCGCAGCCGGACCTACGCCGCGATGCGCCACATCGGGCTGCATGAGCACCGCAAGAAGGCGGAACACGTTGGCGCCTTTGCGCAGCACGTACTTCACGAAGAGGGCACCCAGCACAATCTGAAACACAAGCATTCCCACGCCGAGCACGAGCAGCACGATACCCGCCACCAGCCAGTCCTTGACGAGCGCAGCGATGCCCGCCACCAAGAACACGAGGGGCATGAGCAGCGTGCGCACCTCCTCGGAGCGCTTGGGGCCCTCGTCGCCGCCGCCAGCCTCCACACCCAGCCAGTCCACGGCTGCATGCGACACAGCCTGGCCTGCCACAGGCCTCTCGTCGTTCTCTTCCACTTGATCCACCTTGCACACGCCCCTTTCGCTAGCCGATCTTCACGATGGGCGCATAGCCCTTGAGCAGCGTCTTGGTGGCACCGCTGTCCAACTGCACCGTTATCTGGTCGCCCTTGGAGGCAATGACCGTGCCTGGGCCGAACTTCTTGTGGTTCACGCGGTCGCCCACGTTCCACACGGCGTTTGCCGCCGCGTTGGAATAGCTGGGCGTGGCCACGTGGGGAGCCGGCAGCTCGGAGGCCGAAGCGCCGCCGCCCGAGGAACGGGTACGATTGCCGAAGACGCTGCCGCCGTACACCTCGGTGCTGTGGCCTGCGCCGAGGATACCGTGGCGCGACCCTCGCCTGTCGTAGCCGAAGCCCTCGAAGCTCTCGCTGCCCACACCGACGCTCACCGTGTGTTCTGCCGGAATCTCGTCGATGAAGCGAGAGCGGCGGTTGTGCTGCTGGTTGCCGTAGAGACGGCGCATCTGCGCGTAGCAGAGCCACAGGCACTTGCGGGCGCGCGTGATGGCGACGTAG
>USJP01000242.1 GCA_900555105.1 uncultured Coriobacteriaceae bacterium
GCCGAGCCCTTCGGGACACGTATAAAGGCCCCTCCGCCCCCGACCGTTCTCAAGAGCCACCTTCCTCGAGCGCTGTGCGGCCCCCAGGGCGCCCGCGTCACCAAAAGGCCCTCCGGGGCCTTTTCGCGTTTATGGGGGCGAATTCCCCCGCTTTTCTCTGCTTGCCTTATTTTTCAGCCAGTCAGTCTCACTGCTGAGGATATGGTGGGTCGTTTTCTGTGCAAACTTCTTAGTTTCATAGCACATGGTGAGGGTCTCTCGGCTTTTGTAAGTCGAGGGACCCTCCTTTTTCACATATGGTCAGTCGGCACCTTATCCGGCCGGCGTTACTTCTTCCGTCTCCTGGCTCGGGAGAGGACGTACACGCTCAGGGCGAAGGCGCCCAGGTATCCGAGCACGCCGAGTACGGGGACCTCGCCGAACTTCGGCTCAAGGTTTGTCATGCACAGGACGCTCGAGCCGATGAAGAGGCCAGCCGACAGGAGTGACAGCGAGAGCGTGCCCACAATGTCGCGGAGCTGTTGCATGAACCCTTCGGGCAGTTGGAGGTCGGCGTTGATCTTTACCTGTCCTCGGTTGAGCATGGTGAGTGTGTTTGAAAGTTGTCTCGGCAGTTTTGCAGCAGCGTTGGCTGAGTCCATCGTGGCGCCTGCAAATTCCTGAACCCGCTTGCGGACGGAGTCCATGCTGCCAAGTTGCGCTGCTACATGGGACGAGACGATATCGAGAATCTGAACGTTGGGCGCAAGCTGGCTGAGCACACCTTCGAGTGTGACAAAGCCGCGGGCAAGCATGGTCACTGAGGGGGTCATAACGAGGTTCTGCGAGCGCAGCAACTCGATGATCTCCAAAAGTGCCGTGCCGATATTGAGGTCGGACATGTCGGTTGTTCCATATTGGTTGAGCAGGGTGGAGATCTGGCCCATCAGTCGGCCATGGTCGATGGGGCCTTTTGCCTTTGTAAGGCCGAGAAGCGCTTCCTTCAGGTCGAAGACATTGTGGGTTGCCAATGCCTCCAGCGCCCTGTTCACCAAGGCACGCTCACCGCTTGTAAGCGAGCCGGTCATGCCTAAATCGATCCAGCAAATCAGGTCATCTTTGACGAGGATGTTGCCTGGATGTGGGTCGGCGTGGAAGAAACCGTTGTCCACGACCTGTGTGATGTAGCTCTGAGCCAAGCGATCGCCAAGCTTAGATGCGCGCTCTTTATCGGCAGCGGTGACCTTGTCAATTGATTCACCTTCAACGAATTCCATGACGAGCACGTTGTCGCAGGTATACTGAGGATAGGGAAGCGGGCTTGTGACGCCCGTCTGGCGTTCCATGTCGTTATAGAAGCGCACGAGGTTATTGAGCTCTACAGTAAAGTCAAGCTCGTTTGCGGTCGTTCGCTCGATCTCTGCGACGAAGCCCTCTGCGGTGAGGACCATGTTGTCGTTTGAGTCGGTCGTGAAAGCGGCAAGGGCGAGCGCATGCTTCATAAGCATTATGTCCTCAGCCATCTGGTCGACGATTCCGGGTCTTCGGACTTTGACGGCGACGCTCGACCCATCGAGAAGCGTTGCCTTATGTACCTGGGCAATTGAGGCGCTACCCAGAGGCTTTTCCTCAATGAACGAAAACACCGTGTCCCAAGGTTTGCCGTAGGCGCGCTCGATAATTTCGATGACTTCAGCAAAGGGAATAGGTGCAACATTTGCGCGAAGTTTCTCGAAAGCCTCGCAGTAGTCTTTGGGCAGAAGGTCGCTTCGGTTGGAAGCAATCTGGCCCATCTTGACATAGGTGGGCCCCAAATCCTCGAGGATGGCTACGGCCTTTTCAGGACTGATGCCACGGCCGACGTCGTGCTTCTTAAGAATGGAGAGAATCTCGCCCATGCGCTTGCTCGAGGTCTTGTCCTTGACGGTGAGTTCGGCGATGCGCATAAGTTCCTGGAATGTTGCCATACGGCATCCTCACTTTGCCTCGAAGTGTGCGAACGAAAAAGCCTGCAAAGCCGATGCGGTCAACCGTTCGGCCTTGCAGGCAGTATCCCCGAACATGTGCCCGATGAACACGCGCAAGGGGGTATTCTTCTTGGATTCGCAATATGTGCGGTCGGCACCACACGGACAAGGCGGCGCTTAAAGAGCGAGGAACAAATCGTGGATGCGCGGGTCGGAGTCAAGCTCGGGGTGGAATGCGCAGGCAAGCTGGTTACCATAGCGTACGGCGGCAACCGTGCCGTCCGACAGTGTGACGAGGGGCTGGACGCTGTCGTGAATCTCGACGATGCGAGGAGCTCGGATAAACGTTGTGGGGATAGGCGTGTTTTCTGCGACCCCCGCTTCGTTCAAGAGCACACCCTCCGCATGGAAGCTACCGAGCTGGCGACCATAGGCGTTGCGCCTCACCGTGACAGGAAGCGTGCCGAAATGGACGGTGGGATCGTTTTCGAGCTTTTCGGCTAGCAAGATAAGGCCTGCACAGGTGGCGAGTACGGGCATACCAGCGGTAATGCGTGCACGCAGCGTCTCGAACACCCCTAGCTCATGAAGCATTTTTGCTTGTGCGGTGCTTTCCCCGCCGGGCAAGACGAGTCGGTCAAACGGCTTTTCGAGGTCAGATGCCTGGCGCAGCTCGACGCACTGCGCCCCGAGTGCCTCCAAGCGCTGCTCATGCTCAATAAACGCGCCCTGTACTGCCAAGACGCCAACAACGTGCGACATATGAATCTCCGGGTTTGTATTTAACAGCGTGCGGAAACAGCGACGTTTCCGCACGGGATTTTCCTGCAACGAGGGCACCGCTGGGTTTTAGCCCTTACAAGCGCGAGAAAGCCTTCACGACCCTGTGATGCTAGCGACCGCGCTCCTCCATGATCAGCTTGATTTCCTGCTCGTTGATGCCCACCATGGCCTCGCCCAGGTCGCAGGAGAGCTCGGCGATGAGCTTGGCGTCGTTGAAGTTGGCCGTGGCCTGCACGATGGCGCGGGCGCGCTTGGCAGGGTTGCCGCTCTTGAAGATGCCCGAACCCACGAATACGCCCTCGGCACCAAGCTGCATCATGAGTGCCGCGTCGGCGGGGGTGGCCACGCCGCCGGCGGCAAAGTTCACCACGGGCAGGCGGCCGTTATCATGCACATAGCGTACCAGCTCAACGGGCACCTGCAGCTGCTTGGCCTCCTCAAACAGCTCGTCATCGCGCAAAGAGACGACGTGACGGATCTGGCTGTTCATCTTGCGCATGTGGCGCACGGTCTGCACGACGTCGCCCGTGCCGGGCTCGCCCTTCGTGCGAATCATGGACGCGCCCTCGGCGATGCGGCGCAAGGCCTCGCCCAAATCGCGTGCACCGCATACGAACGGTACCGAGAAGCGCGTCTTGTCGATGTGATAGGTGTCGTCGGCAGGGGAGAGGACCTCGGACTCGTCGATGTAGTCAATCTCAATAGCCTGCAGGAGCTGGGCTTCCACGAAGTGGCCGATACGGCACTTGGCCATAACGGGGATGGACACGGCTTCCTGGATTCCGCGGATCATCTTGGGGTCGCTCATGCGGCTGACGCCGCCAGCGGCGCGGATGTCGGCGGGGATGCGCTCGAGCGCCATGACGGCGCAGGCACCGGCTTCCTCGGCGATGCGAGCCTGCTCAGGCGTGGTGACGTCCATGATGACGCCGCCCTTGAGCATTTGGGCAAGCTGCTTGTTGAGCTCGTAGCGGGTGGAACCAGGCTGGTTGGTCTGATTTGCGTCAGTCATTGGTGTATCCCTTCGGTTGGGGCGCGTTTGATGACGTGTCACTTT
>USJP01000243.1 GCA_900555105.1 uncultured Coriobacteriaceae bacterium
GGTCAGCGACCCCAGCTGGTCCAACACGTCCTTCAGCATTCCAAACCCCGTTCCGCCGCCTGTTGAGTGACGGGGGCATCCTACCGGCGGGGGCGGACAACTCATGTCAACGGTGGTCTAACAGAGAGAAACCCAAAAGGCCCCCGCATCCAGAACCGGAAGCGAGGGCCTCACTCGCCTATGCGGCAAACAGCTTGCGGAGCTCGCTGGCCAGGGGCTCGCGCTCGAAGACGATGAGACCCAGCAGCAGCACGCACGCCACCAGGGCGCTTATCTGTGCGGGGATGTCGGTCCACACGAGGTCGCCAGCGGCAAACGCAAGCGGTACCAGGCCAAACACAACATCGAGCAGCAGATACTTGGCGTAGCCCGTCACAAAATCCTTCCGGAACACGCACACGAGCACGGCATCGGTCACAAGAGCGGCCAAGCTGATGCTGGGGACGACGAACGTCGACCACGCGTAGTTGCCCGTGAGCACGAAGCCCAGAAGCGCACAGGCAAGCAGCACGAGGAAGTAGCGCGCCACAAGCCTCAGGAAGTCGGGCGCGTGGCCGATGATGTGCCGCACGAAAGCATAGTTGATGAGCAGCGCCAGGCACGCGGTAAAGACCACGTCGCTGGGCAGCTCGACCATGCGCGTAAGGAACAGCATGACGATGATTGCCACACCGGTGGCGAAGGCGATAACGCGCAGGGCAATCGCACCCGAACGCTTGAGCACGTTGGGCGGAAACATCGGGGCAGACGCCTCGCCTGCGAGTTCGGCCTGGCACAGAGGGCAACGCTCGAGGTCGCCCGAGAAGTCAATACCGCACTTGTCGCAATGCCTCATCTGCCCGCCTCCTTCTCCCCAGCCAACTCCACATCGCCGACGAGCTCGACGTCCCCAGCGGGCGCCGTGCCGTCAACGGACGCACCCTCCACGACCGCAGGCCCCATGACGCTCGAGGCTCCGCCGGCGGTCGTCGATCCCGCGGCGGCTTTCTCGCCCAGACGCCTCACCGAGTCCTCGAACTGCGCCTGCACCGCGTCGTCGGCAAGCTCCTGGCGCGACTTGCTCACGTTCATGCGCGCCGCCATGCCCTGCGCGGTGAAGAACCGGCAGAACCGCTTGAGCACGTTGTGGTTCGCATACGCGCTTGCCATACCGATGCTCAGATCGTCGCCAAACGAGCACAGCGTAAACTTGAGGCCCGTGGTGGACGTGAGGATATTGAGATCGCGCACGTACGGCACCAGGCGCTCGTCCAGGCGAATCGCGCCGATGTTGGAGACGGTCGCCGTGGTGGAACGGGCGACGACGCGGTCGGCAATTTCAAGCACCAGGTCCTTCACGAACAGCGGGACAAAGCGCAGGGCGGGGTTCTTCTCCAGCGCAATCGTCGTATTCATGCGGCGTTTGAGCACCTCAGGGTCGCAGCCCGCCTTCAGCTGTTCCTGCACGCGCTGGGCGATGTCGCGCACCGACTCGTCGGCCTCGCCATGCTCGGCGGGGTTGTACGAGACGAACGCCAGACTGAAGAAGTTCATCGATGTGACCGACTTGAAGAGAGATCGCAGGTCAACCGGCACGTCCATGCAGATGGTACGCCTGCGCTCGCGATGGGTCATCTCGTCGCGCAGGGCCGCGATGAGCACCGCACTCACGAGCGACGTCATGCTCACGCCCCAGCTGCGGGAAAGGGCAAGCACGTCGCTCACCGAGAGGTGCAGCTCCATGAACGTGGGGTCGCCCTCGTCGTGAGCACCCGGCAGGCGCCATGCGCGCGGGGTTCGCTCCATGCCCTTCTTGTCACGCTCGAAGTATTTGTCAAAGCTGTTCTCGGCCTTTTCGCGGTCGGAACCGTCGTAGTCGATCGGCACGTCGCCCAAATCGTAGCGTTCGCACAGGTAGAAGCCCAAAAGCGCACGGAAGAACTGCAGCGTACCGCGCCCGTCGCTCACCATGTGGGAGACCTCGACGTTGATGCGCGGACCAAAGTAGGTCACGCGGAACAGCACGCTGCGGGCGTTCATGTGCAGGCCGTAGCACACGGGCAGCGTCTCGGGGAGCGCCTGCGGCACCTCTCCGGAAGGCTCGAGATAGTGCCAAAACACGCCACTGCGCAGGCACACGTTGAAGTTCGGGAACATCTCGACCGTCTTAACGAGAGCGTGTTGCAGCACCTCGGGGTCGACGTCGTCCACGAGCGTGGCCGCGTAGCGGAACACGGTCTGGCGAGAACTGCCCGCCTGAGACGAGTAGAACTTGCCTACGTTATCTAGTCGGTACCAGGTATTTCGACCCATGCCGCGTCACCTTCTTGCACAAGCTCGCACCCGTCGAGGAAGCGTTCCATCACCTTGTACGTGTCGCGCACCAGGTTCAAAACAGACGGGTAGAGAAAATACCCATGCACGGCATCAAGTATACGCACGCACGACACTTCATTGCCCGCAGCGGCCAGGCGACGGGCGTATTCCTCGCCCTCGTCGCGCAGGGGACAGTACTCCGCCGTCATCACAAGCGTGCGCGGCTGATGCGAAAGGTCGCCTGCGAGCAGGGGCGCGCAATAGGGATTGCTGCGCTGAGCAGGGTCGGGGGCGTACATGTCCATATAGCCCTGAATGTCGCGGGCAGAAAGCAGGTAGCCCTCGCCGTTTTCGCGCAGGGAGTCGAAGGGGCTCGTCGCAGGGTCGTAGTCGTCGTTGACCGCAGGATAGAGCAGCATCTGCGTGCGCGGGAGGAACTCGCCCTTGTCGCGCGCCATAAGGCTCACTGCAGCAGCGAGGTTGCCGCCAGCCGAGTCGCCGAACAACACAATGCGCTCCTGGCACACGTCGGGCAGCAGCGTGCCTGCAAAGAGTTGGCGGGCCACCTCGTAGCAGTCGAGCACTGCCTGGGGGAACTGGTATTCGGGTGAGCGGCGATACTCCACCGACACCACGCGGCGGGCAAGGCGCACAGCTGTGCGCACGCAGCTGTCCGAGTAATAATCCACGTCTCCGTTTGCCCAGCCTCCGCCATGGAAGAAGAGGATGGTGCCAGCGAAATCCTCGCTCACCTGGAACCCTTCGCGCCAGGAGAAGTCGATGTCGAGCGGCGTGAACACACGGCAGGGAATGGCGTAGCCGTCGGGCGCCTGCACGGAGACGTCCTCGATGCGGCAACGCGGGTCGACGAGACCGGCGGCGCCTATCACGTCTTCCGCCACACGAATGGCCTTGTACGACTGGCGGATGTCGGGGGCGACCTTGCCCGCGGCCCTCATGGCCGCAAGCACTGCTTTGTTGATGGCCATAAGGCTCCTTTCGAAAAAACAGCCATTGATTCGCGCAAAATCTCCCGCCTATTCCGCCCGCTTGCATGCCACGGCCACGCGGCGACCGGAGAAGGCGACGCCCCAACGCAGACGACCGGAGGCAGCCGGGGGAAGAATCCCGGCGTCATAGGCATTGCAGGCAATCTGTGCAAGGGCCTCGCGGGCGAGAGCACCGAGCCGCTCAGCAAGCTCGGGTCCGTCGGAGGGCGCTTCTGCCTTTGGCAGGTACTTCAACTCGACGGTGATAAGGGGGCGACGGTCGGGTTTCACGAACGAGAAGGCCTCAACGGCCGTGTCCGAGGGCTCCACTTGGATATCGAACCGCCCGTAACCCGCCTCTTTGTTGGAACGTGGGTCGGCATATCCCGGCAAACCGAAGCACAGGCCCAGCATAAGCATATGGGCGGAGTTCTCCGATGTGATGTCATAGCAGCTCGCATCATCGCGCAAGATGAC
>USJP01000244.1 GCA_900555105.1 uncultured Coriobacteriaceae bacterium
ACTCACTCGCCGCAACTTTGTCCAGGCCGCAGGTGCCGCCACCGCAGCCGCCGCCCTCGCTGCCGGTGCCACCGCCGCGCTTGCCGATGAGGCTGCCGCCGCCGATTACTCCGGCACCGGCTACGTCGACCCTGCCGCCGATGGCAAGGAGCCCACGATCATCGACTACACCAACGTCGTGGAAGAGGTCGGTGAGCCTGCCGAGGTTGAGGAGCACGAGATCATCGTTGTCGGTGCAGGCGGTACCGGTCTTGCCGCTGGCATCCAGGCCTTCGAGGACGGCCTCGACGTCGTCGTCCTTGAGAAGAAGGCTCTTGCCGGCGGTACCTTCCCCGGCTCCGAGGGCATGTTCGCCGTGGGTTCGCACTGGCAGAAGGAGGCTGGCTACGAGATCGACGTTGAGGAGATCATCGGTCGCCTCATGACCTATCACCACTACGTGCCCGATCCCGAGCTTTACCGTGCCTTCTTCAACAAGACCGCTGAGACCATCGACTGGCTCGAGAAGGAGGGCGTTGGCTTCCAGGAGGTCGTCGCCCTGGGCGAGTCCGACCCCACCTGGCACCTCTATGCCGGTGAGCGCTCCAAGGGTCTGGGTGCCCAGTTCATGGTGAGTTTCATCGCCCACGCCGAGGAGATTGGCCTCGACATTCGCTATGAGACCCCTGCCAAGCAGCTCATTGTCGACGAATCCGGCGCCGTGACCGGTGTTCTCGCCGTTGACAAGGACGGCAAGGTCATTCAGTTCAACGCCAAGGCCGTTATCATCGGTACCGGTGGCTATGCCAACAACGACAACATGATGAAGCAGCTCTGCGAGGTTGACCCGGCCAAGATCTGCGCCGCCGGCGCCACGAGCGGCCGCGAGGGTGATGGCATCCGCATGGCACGCCACGCTGGCGCCATCATGGCCCCCGCGCCTGGCACCGCTGCTTGGTACGGCCCCATTCTCTACGGCACGACCTACGGCACGCCTGTCCAGGCCGCCACGTCGCTGCAGCCCGTCCTATGGATCAACGAGGCATGCGAGCGTTTCGTGGCCGAAGACATGTTCCACCGCAACTTCCCGTTTGCCGGCATGGCGCACAAGAGCCAGAAGACCGTCTACACCATGCTCACCCAGAAGTTCCTCGACCAGTACGAGGCTGAGGGCGTGCAGCTGCAGGTCGGCGTGTACTGCGAGACCGATATTCCGCTGACGACCCTCAAGGCGGACCTGCAGGAGCTCATCGACGAGGGCAACGAGCACATCTGGGTTGCCAACACCGTGGCCGACCTCGCCGCCGCCGCTGGTCTCGACGCCGACAAGCTCACTGCCACCGTTGAGAAGTACAACGCCATGTGCGAGGCTGGCAAGGACACGCAGTTCGACAAGGCCGATGAGTTCATGATCCCGCTGAAGGATGAGGAAGGCCCGTACTACCTCTTCGAGGTTCAGAACGGCTACTTCTGCACCGTGGGCGGCATCAAGGTCACCACGAAGTGCGAGGCCGTCAACGACGACCGCCAGGTCATCCCGGGCCTGTACATGGGCGGCATGGATGCCGGCGGATTCTATGGCGACGCCTACGACGCCGGTATCGCAGCTGGTTCGTGCGCTTCCTGGGCCATCAACTCCGGCCGCATGGCTGAGGAATCCGCCAAGGAATACATCGGCAAATAAGTCTGCCGCATGACCTTAGGCGATGCGCCTGAGTTGGTTTGATTTGCATATAGCACGCTTGAGAACGGCCCGGGCTCGCGAGATTGAATCGCGAGCCCGGGCCGGCATGTATGGAGACGAACGGCATTTCGCCATTGCAGTAGCGCAGGCAGAACGTGCGTCCGACAAGGCCGACCATACATAATTATCGTCTAGACGTCATTGCCAGTTGAACCGCGCTCTCAACTGGCTCAGCCTTCCCGATCGTTTGCACCGTCGCGCCCAGAACCGCCTAGAACAAACTAAGCTGCTCATATGGCTGAGGATATTCGCGCAGGTAGGAGAAAACCTCATTGGGCGTATGAAGAACGCCCCGACGCTCGCACTCCTCGCGAAACATCGCCATGAGCTGCGCGGCGCGAGGACTTCTGATGACATACGAAAGGCCATACTCGCGCTCATACACCTCGCGGAGGCCAGGGAAATGGCGATCAAGCGCCTGGTAGAAATAAGCGCGGTTGCCATCGCGCAGGGTAAGGCCTGCGTCGAACATGATGATGCCCTTTGTGCCCACATCGAAGCACATGTCAAGGATGGCCCGCAGGTTCTCCGGCGTGTCATTGATGTAGGGGAGGAGCGGACACAACCATACAACGTTGGGAATGCCGGTCTCCTGGAGAGTCTTCAAAGCGCGATACCGCTCAGCGGTTGTCGAGACATTCGGTTCCACGATGCGACACGGATTCTCGTCAGCCGTGGTCAGAGTCATCTGCACCACTGCCTTGCTTTTGTCGTTGATAGAAACCAGAAGATCAATGTCACGCAGAAAGCGATCCGACTTGGTAAGAAACGTAGCGCCGAAGCGGCGTCGGTCGATAATCTCCAGGCACTGCCGCCATAAACGGAATTCGAGCTCAAGTGGGTTATAGGGGTCGCTCATTGCCCCGGTTCCTACCATGCATTTCTTGCGTTTGGAAGCAAGCGCCCGATCAAGAAGCTGCGGCGCGTTCGCCTTGACCTCGATGTCTTCGAAGTCGTGGTTCATGTTGTAGCAATCGCTGCGGCTATCACAGTAGATGCAGCCGTGGGTGCACCCACGATAGATGTTGACACCGTTGTTTGCCGAGAGGATCGTCTTGGCTTGAACGAGATGCATTGGATGGTCCTCTCGGCGCGGGTTTGGGCATGTGTCTGTGCGCTATCATAGTCGCCGACCAGACAGGTAGTAGGCAGGGGGCGACGCACATGCATGAGTTCCAACCGTTGACGCAGGCAGAGGTTGTCGCCGCCCTGACATCATGGAATAACGGCCGCCGAGCTGGTTTTCCCAAAGGAGAGACCGTCGAACCCGTCTGGCCCAATGGCGCCGCGCCGGTTATTGTTGGCGGTGCGGGCGGCATGGAGTGCCGCACTCTGTTGTGGGGTTTTCCACCACCCACCGGAAACAAACCTGTCTTTAACGCCCGCAGTGAAAAGCTCTTCGAGCAGGAAAAACAGGGGCGGGGATTCTGGTCACGCGCACGGCGCTGCCTGGTGCCAACACGTGGGATTTGGGAGCCGTCCCCACAAGGTGACGTGCTGTTCCATGTCGCTGAGATGCCCGTGTTCTTGATGGCGGGCGTATGCGAAGGCGATCGATTCTCCGTCGTGACCGTTCCAGCCAGCCCCGATATCCTGCCCATACATCCTCGCATGCCCCTTATCCTGCCGCGTGGTTTTTCCCACGCATGGCTGCAAGGCGCCTTCCCCGCAGAGTGTCCCAGACTCGAGCGCGTTGACATTGTTTGATGGCGCCGCCATCATCCCAAGCAGGTAGAAAATTGCGGTCTTGGAACGCAGCACACGTTTAAAAGATAATCGGATACTCTCACACGAGGGTTTTCGATTGGCGAGCCACCTGTGCGAGGGTTTTCGATTGGCAGCCGCTCCATGCGAATTCTTTCCGCAAAAACGGGGTTCTCCAGCCGCACATTTCATCGGTTTGCTGAATGCGAGATTGGCAAAAGGCGGTTGTCGATTATTGCCGTGCTAACTACCAGGCATTTTGTCCTCTTGGACGAGATCTACATCTACAAAAAAGAGCGCCCGGACACCTGCTG
>USJP01000245.1 GCA_900555105.1 uncultured Coriobacteriaceae bacterium
AAGCGGGCACGGTCCTCGTCGGTGAAGGGGTCGGGGCCTTTGGTGCGCCCGCCTGCGCGGCGGACCTTCTTTTCCTCATGGCGGATGAAGAGCTGCATGTCGATCGTCGCCTTGTCGTAAACGCGTCCGCGTACGCCGATGGCGGCGGCATCGCGGCCCAGAACCATGCTCGCAAGCCCGATGTCCTGGGTCACAACGACGTCGCCTGGCTGCAGGCGCTCGACGATGGCGAAATCGGCGCTGTCAGCGCCCACACCAACGGCGAGTGTCTCCACCCAAAACCCCTTGCGGGCCTCTTCAGGTGTGCGCGGATCGTCGCGGCGGATGTGCCGCTCGAGGTTTTGCGTCGAGTTGCCAGCGATGATGACGGCCACATGGCAGCGTCGGGCAACAGCCAGCGCATCGCGCGTGACGGGGCAAGCATCCGCATCAATGAAGAGCATAGTTAGGCGTCCTTTGCTGGAGGCGGGGGTGAATCTCTTCAGGAAGCATAAATCAAGATTGCATCTTTAAGAATGCTGTTGAGAAACTCCTGGCTAGACCCATTGAGTGATTGGAGGTCAACTGGCTTGTTGAGGGCGTCGGAGAGTTCTGCTTGAACGTGAAAGAATGCGAGTCCTCGGATCTGCCCTTCGTCGATGGCAATGTCGACATCGCTCGTATCGGTCTGCTCGCCTCTCGCGTACGAACCAAAAAGCACCGCCCTGGCAATTCCGTATTTTACGAAAACTGGCTCGAGGCATTGCTTTATTTGTTCGATGGTGCAGGCTGTTTCGTGCTGTTCGATTTACGACCTCCTCTCAGGGTGCATGTATATATTCATTATGCATGAGGTCACACCTCGTCACCTCCACAGACAACGACTCAGGCACTTTGTGATGGGTCGTCAAGCAAGTATGCTGTGGGTCTACTTGTGGGTTCGGTTTCTCTATCCCCATGATTTCACCTGGGGCTTGCAGAGCGGTCGCTGAGGACTGGTAGAATCGACGACCGAACATTCGATTGATGCAGAAAGGCGTGCGGCACAGATGATAGACGCGGTCATTTTTGATATGGACGGCCTCATGTTTGACAGCGAGTGCGTGTGGAAGACGCTGTGGGAGCCCGCGCTCGCGAAATTCGGACGCACGGTGCCCGAGGGTCTTCCGGCCGCAGCTTGCGGTACTACGGGCGACGCCGCGATTGCTGCCATTCGCAAGTATTGCGGGGAGGACATCGACGCCGAGGGCGTGTTCCACGAGTTCTACCGCATTGCCGCCGAGCGTTTTGCCCAGGGCGTGCCCAAGAAGCCCGGCCTCGATGAGCTGCTCGAATACCTGAAGGGACAGGGTATTCCCATGGCGGTGGCTTCTTCGAGCCCCGTGAGCATTATCGAGGGCGACCTGCGTGCCGGCGAGGTCGAGGGGTATTTCGACCATATCGTATCCGGTCAGTTCATAGGGCATTCCAAGCCCGCGCCCGACATTTTCCTTGAGGCTGCGCGCCGCCTGGGCAGCAATCCTGCACGTACGCTTGTGCTCGAGGACAGCTTCGCCGGCGTGAGGGCTGGCGCGGCAGGCGGTTTTGTGACCGTGATGGTTCCCGACCTGCACCAGCCCACGCCCGAGATCCGCGCCCTGGTCACGCACGTGTGCGAGAGCCTGCACGAGGTGAGGGCGCTTTTCGAGGCCGGCGAGCTGTAAAGAGGGGGCATGGGACGGGTTGGCCTGCACCCGGCGGCAGATTTAACATACATCTCAACAGTTGAGATGTATGTTAAATCATCAAAACCCCAGTTGGAGCGATTTTCGTTTTCCTGAAATGTATGTTGTTTCACGAGCGCTCGGACCCTACGGCCCCGCCGCGCCCCCAACTCGCCCCCAAAACGCAGGGCGCCGCCGTACCTGCGAGTTGCTACGGCGGCGCTCTTCTTTCAGCATACGGCCTACTTGAGCAACTCGGCAATCGTAATGGTCAGTCCGGGATAGATACCAACGGGAATGGAAGAGGAGAACGGATAGATGATGGGGGCAAAGCTCTCGTTCTCGAAGTCGTAGACGGTTGTTTTGCTCTTCTCTGGATCGACTACCCAGTATTCGCGTACCCCTGCGTTGGAATAGAGGCTTCCCTTGGTGAGGTAGTCCATGCGGCGACTCGAGGGTGAGACCACTTCTGCAATGAAATCCGGAGCGCCGGTGCATCCACGGCTGGTGAGCTTGGACGGGTCGCAGATGACCGAGACGTCGGGTTCGACATATGTGCTGTCGTCGGCGTTGAGATTCACGGCGAACGGCGCGGGGTAGACCTCGCATTCCCCGTTGTGACGCTCGATGAATTCATCGATGACTCTGCTGATGCGCAGGACAATCTTTTGATGCACCCTGTTCGGCGGCGTCATGTCATACAGCTCGCCATCGATGAGCTCGGCGCGAACTCCTTCGGGGAGGTTCCAATAATCTTCGGCGGTGAAAGACCTCGGTTTTGGCAGCGGCATAGTATCGACCTCCAGCGTTGCTTTGTCGGGTCTCATTGTACTTGATGGAAGGTTGTTGGTTGATGGATAGCCGTCGGGTTTTATGAGGTTCGGTCATGGCTTGCCCAACTCGACCACAATGGCCACCTTTTTAGCTTGCAATATATTTTTCCTGCTCAGACCTCCTTTTTGAACTCGGCCACTCTTGTCGCCTTCACCGCCTTTACTCGCCCACTGTGGCCTGGTCACATTGGGAACCACCGACGCAAGGGACGTCGGATAGGTGCCTGATGGTCGCGAAGGCCGTCGGCAAACGAACATGAAGGTGAAAGGGGAGTTTCATGAAGACCATCTCGCGTAGGAACTTCATCACTGGTGCTGGTGCCGCTCTCGCTGCAAGCGGTATGACCTCCGTCGCATTCGCCGATGATGCAGCTGCCGGGTTTGACGACAATTACGATGTCGTCGTCGTGGGCTATGGTTTCGCCGGCGGCATGGCGGCTATCTCCGCGGCCGACGCCGGTGCCGAGAAGGTCCTGCTCGTTGACGTTGCACCTGAGGGCCAGGAAGGCGGCAACTCCCGCTTCTGCGCACAGATTGTGGTGTACGGCCAGGATCGCGACGAGCTTCGCAACTACTATGAGGGCCTTGGCTGGAAGATGAACCAGGACTCCGACGTCCTCGACACGTACGTTGACGGCATCATGGGCGTGCCCGACATTTTCAAGCGCATGGGCGTCGAAGATCCCTGCATCTGGAGTGAGTTCGCCGCAACTGCCGAGGGCGAGGCCGGCACGGGCGGAAACGACGAGACCGATGCCCAGAAGATCAAGCGTTCCTTTGGTGCAATCTGCCCCGAGTACCCCGAGGTCGAGGGCTCTTCCACGGTTGATGCCATCACGATGCATCCCGCGTATTTCGACGGTGCGTTCTATCCCGTTGTCCAGGAGACTGTCCAGGCCACGGATGCCATCACTGTGTGGCTTGAGTCCCCGGCGACGCATCTTATTCAGGATCCCGAGTCCAAGGCTGTCATCGGTGTTGTCATTGAGCATGAGGGTCAGGAGCTGCGCATCGGTGCCAAGGGTGTCGTTCTTTCCTGCGGCGGCTTTGAGTGCAACCAGCAGATGATTCAGGATTACCTCGGCTGCGCACGTCTGGCTCCTTTGGGCGGCCTGCACAACAACGGCGACGGCATCCGCATGGCGCAGGAGGTCGGCGCCGAT
>USJP01000246.1 GCA_900555105.1 uncultured Coriobacteriaceae bacterium
TCCAGCCATAAAAGGGCCTCCCATTTCTCGTGTCCAAGAAATGGGAGGCAGTTCAGGATGACCCCGAGGGGCTCCTGGCCCTCCAGCGGGGGCCGGGATGGAGGTTGGTTACTCGACCCCGCAGCTGAAGGCGTTGATGTGGTGCCTCAGGAGTGCCCTGTCGGTGCTAACGACCAGCATGTCGATGATGTCGAAGCGGACCTGGATGTCGCCGTCGGGCGTGTTGCCTGCGAGCCAGGATGCTGCCGCGATCTCAAGGTCGCTGCGCTTGACCTTGCCGCCCTCGAAGCCCCCCTCTACGTACTCGGTTGCGGTGACGTCGATGAAGACCAGGGTGTCCTCGTCGCTGGCGATCAAATCGATCCGGAATCCCTCGGGGGAAGTCCAGCCGGCCTCGAGAAGCTCGTATCCCTTGCGCTCGACGAAGCGGGTGGCTGCCTTGACTGCCTTCTCCTGAAGTTCGAAATTGCTCATGATGACCTCCGTTTGTTCGTGGCCGGCCCCTTTGGCCTGCCTTGTGATCCGGAAGCCGCTCAGGTTCTGGCCGAGGGCAAGGAGTGAAGCGAAAACCCGGCAGGGCCCGAGTTTTGCGCAGCAAAAGTTTTTCGCGCCTTGCCCGAAGAGCCTGGTTCTGAGCGAGTGTGGCGGAGCCAAGGAAGGCGAAGCAGGACGTCCCGGCATAGGGGGTTCTGCGCGATGAACTCAGGATGGCTGGATTGCCTGCCTGCGCTTCCCCATCGGCATGCTGGTTGTGAGCGGTTGCGCACCAATCAACACGACGCCTTCAGCTGTGGGGTCGCTAGTGCTATCACGGCTTAAGCTGGAGATAAGAGGGAGGCCGTTGAAGCGCCTAGGACTCTTCTGCGCCCACCCCGTTTCCCAGGATCCGCGAGACCCCCGCCGGCCTTAAGACCGCCGTGCCAAATGAGTGGCGAGGTCTTCCGTGAAGCGCTCCGCGGGATAGCCGCAGCCATCGTGCGCAACGTAACACGATATGAATGGTGGTCGAGCTCTTCCATCTGGCGCCACTGGAGCTCCTCTGTCATGTCGATATCGTCAGCCCAAAGCGCATGGGCGATCGTCGTCATGTTGCCGACCGCGCACCGCCCGTGCGTTTTGGTGAGCTCGATCTCGCCAGCAAGCGAGAAGTATTCTTCGGGGCTACACCCGCAGCATTCGACGGCATCTTTGACAAGCCGCCTCGCAAACTCATCGATGCGTTTCCAATCGGCAGCCGCCATCCTGGTAACGGCGCATGCGCTCGTGGCGTCGTTCGACATGATGAGCAGCTTGCGGGAACCGAGGTCCACGCGCGCCATATCCCAGCAGAAGAACTAATCGCCACCCTCGCCCGGCGTCGGCAGCGGCCGCAAGCCGCACATCTTCCCAACCCCGTCAGCCAAGCCGATTTCCATGGATGATCACCTCGGCGATTTTTTCGCAGTCGTTACAGCTACAAGCTTTCGTAGTAGTTGCGGATTTTCTGAGCCATCAAAACGCGCCTCTGGGCCAAGAAAACATCGTAATCTTCTACTCCCATCTCGAAAATTCCTTCGGGGATGCAGTTAGCCTCGAGGTTAGAGAGCAAAGCATCCTCATCGGCAATATCCCCAAAATAGCTCACGCCCGATTTGATGGCATCGCGCGCCTGGCTGAAATCCTCGCCGGGGCGCTTCTCACCGATCGCTATGTTAATGCGCTTCTCCAGATAGGTGTAATTCGCCACCTGGTTGTACAGGCGCTGAGGTGCGTCAATAGCCTTCCTGAGGTACCCCTTCGGGAAAATATGGTGGATATCTCCGACGTTACCGATGACGTCGGCAACCTTGAACCCATTGGTAAACAGGGTGTTGTCAGCCGAGCGAACCTGTGAGGCCACGTAAACCATCCAAGCGCCGGTACGCACGGATGTCGTAACCAGGTTCTGCGGCAGGGTGACTTTCCAGAAATTGTCGGAAAGCTGCGATGCGGCGATCTCCTGGTAGAACGGGATGAATCCCTGTTCGGATATACGACGCATATCGCGATCCATAATGGATTCCGACGAGCCGGAATATCGTCCCGTGAGTATGGACATCACGTACCAGCGCTGGACCCAGCGCTTCACTTCGGTCGACGGGATGCTCTTGTCCTCGCGAAGGGTCAAATAGAGGTTGTAGGCGAAGTTCACCGCACCCTTAGACCCGATAGTTGATGAAGACACAAATCCTGCCGAGCGCAGGGCGGCCGTGAAGTCCTGGAAGTTGCCCTTGCTCATGAACTTGACCACGCCGCCGTGGAGCTTGGCGAACGACTCGTCGGCGATCTCGGCCTTGAAGTCGCGAGCCTCGAAGTCGCGGCCGGAGAGCAGCGAAACCAAATCCGCCAGCTTTCCGCGGCCGAACATATGCATGAAGGACACGCGGAGCACGTCGTTGTAGTCGGGGTCGTAGATGTCGTCCTTGTCGTCCTTGAGCCATTCGGCCTTGGCTGAGTATTCCGATGCCATGTACTCCGGATCCTGCTGGCTGATTGTGGCCCAGAACTCCGGCTTCACCGCAAGATGACAGTAGTAGTCGATGGCCTTGCGCAGCATGTTGCCGCCGTGTGCCTCATCCGCGGCTATCTTGGACATAGCGAAGTCCGCTTGGGAAAGCACAGCGCCCTTGGAGTTGATTCGGATGAAGATGTCGGTGACCTCGTCGATGCTGCACTCGGCCGCAACCACGATGCAGCCCAGCTGGCGCGTGGCGACGGCCTTGAGGTCGGTTATGCGCGCGTTGACGACCTTGGGGTCGCAGCCAGGGTTGGCATCGATGTATCCGTTGACGAACGACCACGAGTCGAAGTCGGGAGCGAAGAACTCCGCCACGTCCGAGATCCAGCGGCTGTCCTTGTCTATGACGGGCGTGAGCACGGCAAACGGCGTGTCGTCCCCGTCGTAGAGCGGATTGAAGGCGATCTTCACCCGCTTGGATTCGTAGTCGTCGTTGAGCACTGGCTTGCCGGCCAGCGCGGCAGTGAGCGCCGTGACGCGCTGCTGGCCGTCGATGAGGACCGTCTTGCCCTCGGCGACGCCGCCTCCCTTGATCTTGACGTCGGGGTTCTTCCATGTGATGAGGTAGCCCGTCGGGTAACCGTGGTAGAGGGAGTCAACCAGGTCGCGCACCTTGGTGCTGTCCCAGACGAAGGGACGTTGAATCTCGGGAATGGCGATGTCGCCCGACTCGATGAGACCGAGGATGCTCTGAACCGAATAGGTTGTCACGCTGTAGCAGTCTTTCATACAAATCCTTATATCGTGGCCAATGGGCAATGTGCAGCTGTCATTTCTGCTTTATGCAGCGATGTCTCGCGTGTAGAAGAGTTGATTCGCAAGTTCATCCGAACACTTCAATTTCGTTCTCGAACTCAGCCGGACGCGTCCGGATGAGTTCGAGAATTCCTTTCCGGAGGCGAGGGCCGAGGGCCCTCCCGAGAGAAAGGAAGAAAGATGCAGGGAAAGAAGCAGCGGGAGCGCTACCGCAGGCTGGACAGGGCCGAGCGCGCCGCCATACAGAGCGGCCTCGACAAGGGCAGGTCGTGCAGGCAGATGGCCCGCGACCTGGGCCGCTCGCCCTCGACGGTGGCCGACGAGGTGGCCCGCAACCGCACCGTGGC
>USJP01000247.1 GCA_900555105.1 uncultured Coriobacteriaceae bacterium
TGCCAGCTGCGACGGCGGCTGCGCCAGCGACGAACGCGCGGCGGTCAAGTGCTGCAAAAGCGGTGGATGCCTGATTGTTGGTGCGCATGTGGTCCTCCATGGAAGTGTACCTTCACCCGAGCGGGCCTTACGCCTCGCTCGCTGAAGAAGACCATAGCCCGGCCGCCGACACGCCATGTCGCATCAAATGCAGGCTCTTTGCCGCAGTCAGCCGTGTCACGTAAAAGGGGTGACAAAGGTTTTGATTGGAAAACGGCACCGTCCGTCGTTTACGCCCTCTTTTCGCCCACCGCTACTTCTCGTCGGGCAGCTCCATGAACTCGCGCTGGGAGTGCACGCCGCATTTCGAGTAGATGCTGCGGGCGTGGATATTGCCAGTGATATACGGATTATCCTATTTTCTTCCTTCTGCCAGGTCGATGAGCTCGGCTTTGCTGTGGATATCGAGCTTGCGATAGATGCCTTTGGCGTAGTATCGGGCGGTGTTTAAGGACACGCCAAGGCGCTCTCCCACTTGGGGCAAGGTGTATCCGCGCAGCAACAGGCTGACGACTTGCTGCTCGCGAGCCGAAAGGTCGTAGGGGTCAAGCCGTGAAAGTTCGCTATCAGTGCCACTGGCTGCCACGCCGTCGCTTCCGCAGCTCGCTAATTCCGCTGGCATGTCGGTTGAAGCCGCATCCCCGCCAGTGTCCCTGCTGCTGGATTTCCCTCCCCAAATCTTCCTGCCTAAAAGCATGACTGTGTACACGATGAGTACGGCTGCCATGGTGAAACTGAGCGCGACCGCTGCGGCATCATCGGCTTTGTCAAGATGGATTCCGAGAAGAGTCAGAATGTTTGAAATAATGTCGGTTCGCATGTACAGCGTTGTTCCCACGCCAAAGGCGATAAGACGTGGCAGATGCTGCCGGTAACAGGTGCCTGCCACGAAAACCCAGGCAAACAGCATGATGCAGTCTTGAGTTGCCTGCATGAAGCTCAACGATGCGATGGGGTTTACAAAGGAAAACGACGAGAAGCCAAGCAAGCCAAAGAAAACCGTGCATGAGTAGAGTGGCCAGAGTTGGTCGGGGTCATCTCGGCGAAGAGCGAATACCCAAGTACAGAAAACACAGGCAAGGACGAGGAACGCGAGTACTCGGAAGGCGTTGGCGGTGTAGGCAGACGTGCCGCCGCTCATCGGAGCAACCAGAAGGTCGCTTATGGAGCAGACAATGCAGCAGGCGAGCAGCATTATTGCCGGGCCCCAATCGATGTTGTGAAGGGCACCCTTTTGCCTGCATGCGCGCGGTATGGTGCTTTCGGCGTTTATGTCGGTATGCGCATCTGAGGCATCCGCGGGTCGGGGTGCGACACAGAGCAGCAGCCCTGCCAGAAGCGGCGAGCCGATGGCAACAAGGCCGCTCAGAGCTGCCCCCGACCCCTGCAGGCCAAAAGAGATAGCGCCGTATAACACAAAGGCAAGAGACACGTAAACGACAGTTTTGCGAGGTTCGAGGTTGCATGTGTAAGCGCCCCATCCCATTATGAGCACGGCAGAGCATGCACCATGAAAGAGACGGGCTCCAGTAAAAAGCGCGGAGGTGGGGTCGGTGCACGCCAAACACATTGCTGCTCCGGCCGTCATTCCAAGAGTTGCGCAGGCAATGCCTGCCAGTTGTGTTTTGCGCGAGATTGCCCAACGTGTGGAAACAAGCATTATGGCAAGAATGCCAAGGAGCTGTGCCAGGCGCGAGATGGAAAAGGCCTCGGGCGTGTAGTCGATGTAGGAGCTGCCGAACACCGACCATGCCGAGACGCGGAACGCGCAGATTCCCAGTATCGGCATTATGGAAAAGCCGCCTAACATGCCGGTGCCCTGTGTGCTTGCCTGCCGTTTCACTTCCCGTCCCCCTTTGTCAGAACGTCATGGTAGCACAGGCCAGGAAATGAGGAGGCGACTGTATTTCCCAGCCATTTCCCATTTGATGTGGGGGCACCAAAACCTAATCGGACAAGTGACTACATCGAAGATGTGGGCATGTTCGTGGGCCGTGAATTAAGCTGCAAGCCAGTCGCAGGTTGGCGGGCAGCTTATTGGGGACTGTCGTGCGCCTGCTGGAGAAGGAGGCAGTATGAATGCACGTGTGACGAGGCGCGGCTTTGTTGCGGGTGGCGCTGCGGTTGCTGGTGGACTGGTAGCACTTTCTAGCGTAGCGGGCACCACGAATGCGCCTGTGCAGGCCAGGGCCGAGGAGGCCGCCGTTGATGAGAGCCTGATTGCTCCGGCGCAGATGAACGCTCAAGAGTACGCTGCGGCGGGAGAGGGATGGCGTTCCAACACTACCGATTTCGCCACGCTGTTTTCTCCCTGGCAGTTTGGCGGCCTCGAGATTAAGAACCGTATCGTGAAGTCGGCCGCAGGCTCCGATACGGGCAAGAACAACGAAGAATGCGTGGCCTATTATCGTGCCTTTGCCCATGGCGGCGTGGACATGGTGTGGGTCGAGGACTTTGTGGACAAGTATGAGCACTTCCCCATGACGCGCGGTGTGCCCATGGATACTGCTCCGCTGAAGGAACTTGCCGATGCGATTCACGAAGAGGGAGGTCACATCGGTTATCAAATTTCCTGCATGGGTATTCCGTTTAGCGGCACGCAGCAGACGGCTTCGGGTTCGTTTGCCTCGGCCGTGGCCGGTGATATGACGATCGATGAGATTCATACCCTCCAGCAAGATTCGGCCAACTTTGCCAAGCAGCTTCAGGACCTTGGTTGGGATGCTGTTGAGATTAACGCTGCGGGCAACAACATTGGCCAGTCGTTCTTCTCACGCATGCGCAACAAGCGTGATGACGAGTATGGTCCTCAGAGCTTTGAGAACCGTGCCCGCTTTGTATGCGAGATGATTCAGGGTATCAAGGAAGCTTGCGGGCAAGATTTCCCCGTGCAGGTGCTTATCAACGGTATCGAGGAGAACGACACCAACCTGGGCGACTCCACGCTCATGACCACGGTGGAGGAGAACCTCGAAATCGCCAAGTGCCTTGAAACCGCCGGTGCCAACTCCCTGCATGTGCGCCTGGGGCCGCTCGGTATGCACGTGTGCCAGTTTGCTAGCGACCTTTATTTCACGGGGTACGGCATTGATGGCACTACGGCCTATGGTACGCAGTTTGACTTCAAGCGTCACTGGCAGGGCAAACTGCTCGCTGAGCATGGCGGTGCTGGCATGATGCTCGGCATTGCCCGCGAGTTTAAGACGGCCGTTTCTATTCCTGTGGGTGCCGTCACGTACATGGATCCGGCTCATGCGCCTGATTACTTCGAGGACGCGCTCGCAGAGGGCATGGCTGACTTCTATCTCATGACGCGTCCTCTTACTGTTGACCCAGACTACGTCAACAAGCTGCGCGACGGAAAGATCGACGAGATTGCTCCTTGCACGCGTTGCATGCACTGCCATTTTGATTACGACACCGAGGGCAACATTTACGAGCATTGCCGCGTAAACGCTTGCACGCAGCGTGCTTACCGCGATGCTATGCCCGAGGGCTTTGACCTGCCCGAGCTCGCAGACGGTCCCAAGAACGTGCTCGTCGTGGGCGGCGGCCCTGCCGGCATGGAGGCCGCGCGCGTGGCGGCC
>USJP01000248.1 GCA_900555105.1 uncultured Coriobacteriaceae bacterium
GTCCACGCCTTCCTCGAAGGTCGAAAACTCTTTTGCAGATTTTTCGATCTCGATCCACGTATCGCGGTCGCCGGGGGCATAGGTCGTGAACGAATACCCCGCGGGCAGATCGTAATGTGGAATTTCCGTTTCCGCCGGCATGGTCATGAACAGGTGGTAGTACTTCAAACGGCTGTCGTGGTTATCTAAATGTAAAGAAGCTAAGTCTTTCATAAGCTTAATGATAAATCAGGATTCATTTCTGCCGCAGCATTTCTTGTATTTTTTGCCGGAGCCGCAAGGACACGGATCGTTCCTGCCCACCTTGAGCGGTTCGCCGTTCTCGTCGTAGAACGCGTGGGCACCCTGGCTTGCGCGGACCTGGTTGTTCGACCAGCCGTTGTTCTCCCAGTAGGGCAGGTCCTCGAGCATCGCGCGCAGCAGCGGCAGCATCTCGGCGCGCTCCTCTGCAGTGAGGCCCAGGTTGGCTTCGTCGAGGTCGTGCACCGTCTCGTCGAAGCTCACGAGGTTGCCGTTGAGGTCGGCGATGCTCTCCATGATGCGGTCGGCGTAGTACAGGTCGGATTCGTCGTCGGGCACATGCGCGTCAAAGAAGTTACGCAGCGCAATGGCGCTGGGCTGGCCGAGCGTGTAATCAATGGCTTCGATCTCGTGCAGCTCGTCGGGCAGGGTCGGCATCTCGCGCTTCTCATGCAGGCCCACCAGGTACTTCTTGAAGCCTTCGAGTTCCTCGGCGCCGTGCTCGTCCTCCGGGCTCACCTGGGCCTCGTCGAGCTGGTAGTGCACGAGGTAGCACTCGTCGCCCAGGAACCACACGCCGTAGTTGAGGTCACCCATGCTCACGCCGCTCAGCACGTCGCGCTCAAAGCTCTCCTGGCCCAGACCCTCGCCGTACCAGGCACGATACTGCTTCCAGGCGTCGGGCAGGCTCACGATGCCGCAGAAGTCGGTGAGAACCTCGGCCGTGTGCTGGGCATGTGCGACCTCGGCGCGACGAGCCTCGACGGCCGCCCAGTCCAGGCGCCGCAGGCTTGCGCGCAGCTCCTCGGGCACCAGAATCGTGAACTCGCCTTCGCCCCTGAAGACATACACATAAGGCGGCATGGCTTCCATGAAGTTGCTCTGGGAGACCTCCTCATCGCTCAGCGTGAGGGTGCCGCCGGCTTCGGCCACCTTGCGTGCGGTGCCGAACTCGGCAGGGGAGGCGAAGACGAGCGTGAAGGCGGCGTCTTCGTCCTGCTCACCGCATGCCTGGGCAACGGCCTGGGCGAGTTCGGGCTTCTTGAGCTTGGAGTATCCCTTGAGGTCGTAGTCCTTGGCCATCTCTACAAGCTTGTCGCGCGTGAAGGCCTCAAGCTGCTCGGCAAGCGTGGTGACGACGGGGCTGTCCTGGGCCTGGTCGGCCAGCGAGGACACCTTTGCGTCGTCGAGACCCTCGACGTACTCGCACCTGATCGCTTCTTCAATCTTCCGGGCGCGCTCGTCTTCGCTTAGTCCCGCAAGTACGCCCCTGTGGGTCGCGACGGGTGCGCTCTGCTTCAGCTGCTCTTCCATATCTGCTCCTGTCTTAATCTTTTTATTTATACTAAGTTAACTTCGCAGTCGACGGTTGATTCTACACAGTATAAGGCGTAGGATGCGCCCCACGCACGCCAAAGGGGTGTGCGATTGTTGCGAAAGGATGCAGGACAATGTCGTTTCAGGCTGCGATGAAGAGGGAAATGGCGGGCGCCCAGGTGCGCATCGATCAGAATGCCTTCATGCAGCTTCTTCTAGGCCACACTGGCCTGCGACTTACCTGCGCGCGCTAGAGTAGGGGCCGCCCACAGGGGCGAGGCTTCCTCGGCGCGCATGATATAGGGGCCCGCACCCCTTCCACGCAGCCCTCAGGCTTTCCTGTTTTCTCCCACAACGCTATAGCCCTTTTAACTCATTGCCCTGGTCGATGCTATTTGGTATCAGGCGATGTGTCGGGGCTGTTCACACCTATTGCACGGATCGTGCGTGGAATGCGCACGGCCTGATTTGGAGGAAAGCATGACCCGCAAAATTGCAATTTTTGATACCACCCTGCGCGACGGTGAGCAGTCGCCCGGTGCTTCCATGAACACCGAGGAGAAGCTGCTCGTCGCACAGGAGCTGCTGCGCCTGAAGGTCGACGTCATCGAGGCCGGTTTCCCCATTTCCAGCCCTGGCGACTTCATCTCCGTTCAGGAGATCGGCAAGCTTGCCGGCGACGACGCCGTGGTATGCGGCCTCACCCGCGCCGTTGAGAAGGACATCGACTCGGCTGCCGAGGCCCTCAAGTGCGCCCGCCGTCCCCGCATCCACACCGGCCTGGGCGTGAGCCCCTCGCACCTGCATGACAAGCTGCGCATCACCGAGGACCAGGCCGTCGAGCGTGCGGTGCATGCAGTGCGTTATGCCAAGAAGTACGTCGACGACGTCGAGTTCTACTGCGAGGACGCGGGACGTGCCGAGCAGAAGTTCCTCGAGCGCATCGTCCAGGCCGTCGTGGAGGCGGGCGCCACGGTCATCAACATCCCCGACACCACCGGCTATTCGCTGCCTGAGCACTTCGGTGCGCGCATCCATGGCCTCATGGAGAACGTCCGCGGCATCGAGAACGTCACCGTGGCTTGCCATACCCACAACGATTTGGGCATGGCCACCGCTCTTGCCCTGGCCGCCGTGCGCAACGGCGCCTCGCAGATCGAGTGCACCATCAACGGCCTGGGCGAGCGTGCCGGCAACACCGCGCTCGAAGAGGTCGTCATGGCCATCAAGATGCACGGTGAGGAGCTCGACGCCCACACCGACGTCAACACCCGCGAGCTCACGCGCGCCAGCCGTCTCGTGAGCTCCATCACGGGCATCAACGTGCAGCCTAACAAGGCCATTGTCGGCGCCAACGCCTTCGCCCACTCCTCCGGCATCCACCAGGACGGCGTGCTCAAGGCCCGCACCACCTACGAGATCATCAACCCCGAGGAGGTCGGCGCTTCTGGCAGCCAGATCCTGCTGTCTGCCCGCTCGGGCCACGCCGCCCTGCGCCATCGTCTCGGTGAGCTGGGCTACACGTTCGGCGAGGAGGAGTTCGAGCGCGTCTACCAGTCGTTCCTGGAGGTGGCCGACCGCAAGAAGGAGGTCTACGACGAGGACCTGGAGTCCATCGTCTGCCAGTACCGCCGCGATGTGAGCGCCATCTACACGCTCGACGCCGTGCAGGTCTCCTGCGGCTCGGGCCTCATTCCCACTGCCACGGTCACCATCACCGACGAGCACGGCACGCAGACCACTGAATGTGCCTATGGCACCGGCCCCGTCGACGCCGCCTTCAAGGCCGTCGACAAGATCATTGCCGTCACCAACGTCCTGAACGAGTTCTCGGTGACCGCTGTGACCAAGGGCATTGACGCCCTGGGCGAGGTGTGCGTCCACATCACGAACCCCTCGGGCGACATCTTCATCGGCCGCGGCTCGGACAACGACATCGTCGTGTCTTCCACCAAGGCCTATGTCAACGCCCTGAACAGGTTGCTTGCTTCCGAGCGCGTCACGAAGACCCCGCTCGAGGCCGAGTAGCCCCGCCCTGGCGCGCCTGCCTGACGCAGTGTCTT
>USJP01000249.1 GCA_900555105.1 uncultured Coriobacteriaceae bacterium
GCAATCTCGGCGTCGCGCTGGGCGATGAGTGCCTGGACCTCGGAATCAAGAGACGCGGCGTAGTCCTGCGCGGCGGCAAGGCGTACCGAGAGTTCGTCGAGCGCGGCCTCTTGCTGGGCTCGAAGGTCCTCGAGCTGAGCCTGATGCTCGTGGAGCGCCTGCTGGTCGGCCTCAAGGGACGCTTTGATATCCTTGACGGCCTGGATGGCCTCGGCGTCGGCGTCGGAAGTCTTGTTGGCATAATACAGGCGGCTCACGAAGTCGTCGAAGTCGGTCGCTTGTAGGAGCACGTCGATGAGTGCGACGTTGCCTGCGCGGTAGCTTGCTGCCACGCGGTCGTACAGGATGTCCTGTGCCTGCGACAGCTCGACCTGCTTGGCCTCAATGTCAGCCTGAAGCTGGTCAATCTGGGCCTGGGTGTCGTTGATCTGGTCAAGAATGCAGTTGTACTGCGCCTCGGCGTCGAAGTACTGGTCGTTGAGATAATTAATCTGCGCAAGGGCGTTTTCATAGCGCGTCTGCGCATCAGAAAGCGCCGCCTCGGTCTCGGCAGAGGCGGAGTAGTCGGCGTATGCCGGGGTACCCAACAGGGCACTGGTGCCGAGGATGGCCAACATCGAGAAAGCCGATGTGGCAAAGGTTCGTCTTGTGATGCCGTTCAGACTCATGGAGCACAAATCCCTTCAATCGCTGAAGGGCTATTTTACCAAGCGTGGGCGGCACATCGACAAGGGTTGGCAATGTAGGCATAAACCCCAAGAATACTTAAAAGTGTTCAGCTTTGGGGTTTGCCCGTTTGGGCAGAAGGATTTCGCGGTTTGTCTGCATACGACTGCCGATGCCGAAAAAAGGGGCGGATGACCGCCCCTTTTACCTGGTTGCTTTAAGTTTATGTGTCCGATACGCGCGTTACAGCTCGGCCATGCGCTGTACAAGCGTGGAGTAGATGGCGTTGTTGAGTTCGATGAGATGTGCGAGGGTCTTGTCGGGCTGAGCGTCGGCATCCTTGCGAGCGGTGATGGCCAGACCCTGCTTGTAGAACGTCACGTCGCGGTTGGCACGCTGAATGTGGCTCTTGAGGGTTCGCGTGTCAAAGCCGCAGCCGCCCAGCTCAAAGGCGGCCTTCACGAGTCCGAGGTCGTGGCCAGATACAGAAGGACGGCCCATGGTGTCGGCCTTGGTATCGAGGAAACCGGCTTCAATGAGCTCGCCCACGAACGCAGCGGGGACCTCGGCTTGTACCGCCATCTCGTCGATGGGGTGATATGCCTGAGCGAATGCGTCGTCTTTGGACTCGGCGGGTTCCTCTGCAGTCTCTTCCGCATCAGTGCCGCCATCAGGGATGCTCAGGTATGCATCGGGAGACGCGTCGAGCTTTTCCTTGATGACAGCCAAGGGATAGAACTGCGTCTTCTGCATCTGGAGGATGGCCTCGAGGCGCGCAATGTCATGGTCCGAGTACATGCGGTAGCCGCTCTTGGTGCGCTGCGGCGTAACAAGGCCCTCGCTTTCCAGGAAACGCACCTTCGACACCGTGATGTCGGGATGGTTGATCTGGAGCTGTTTGACGACCTTGCCGATAGTGTACTTGGGTTCATCCGTCATCGCGTGTGCTCTCCCACCGGAACTCGAAGGCTGCTTAGTGCATGTTGAAGATCATCTTAAAGGTGCCAATCTGAATCGTCGAACCATTGAAGAGTTCGCTCGAAGAAACGATGGCGGCGTCGACCCAAGTGCCGTTGAGCGAGCCCAGGTCCTCGATGATAGCGCGGCCGCCCTGAATGCTCAGGTGGGCATGGCGACGCGACACGGTACGGTCGTTAAGGAAGACCTCACAGTTTGGGTCGCGACCGATGGTGACCTCGGGAATGTCAAGGATGAAGCGCTCGCCGGTGGAAGGACCGCGCACAATGGTGAGCTCGGCCAGGCCTGAATCCTGGGAGCTCATGTCAATGTTGGGAAGGGTGATGTCGGGCATGAGGTTGAACGACTGGGTCTGGCCCATGGTACCCGTCAGGTTGTTCATGTTTTCGTTCATAGTAACCCCTCGTGTGTCGTGGGTTCGTCGTATGACTAACAGTTTAATAGAACAGCTGCGATACAAGCGGGCCAAAGGCATGTGACTCAAAAAGAACCGCTTCGCCCTTCTCTGTGCGAACGGCACCCGTGGAGCCGGCGCTGTCCTGCCAGGAGATGGTGGAGGTGACTTCGCCGGGTTCAATCATGCCGGCGTCGCTTTCGCTTACCGAGACGGAGCGCGAGGCGTTGTCGCGAAATAGCACAAGGCCGTTTGCACCGTAGCCGACCGACCAGCTCGCGTTTTCGGCAAAAGGGGCATACAGGGTGACGTTCGTTGCACCGACTCCCTGCAGCTCAGGATAGTGATCGAAAGCCCAATCAAGCAGCGATCGGGCGTCTTACCAGCGTCCCTCGCTCTCCTCGCATCCCAAGACGCTGATGAACAGGGTCTTGGAGCCTAAGGTCGCGCGGCCCACGAAGCAGTTGCCTGCGTTGTAGGTGAAGCCCGTCTTGATGCCGCGCATGCCGGGGTACGAGTTGCCCAGGGCATCGGTCGACTCCAGCGTCTTGGACTCGCCCCCCACCTGAACCGTCGTGTAGACCGAGCCCACTATGGAGCTGAAAAGGGGGATCTGCACAGCGTGGCGCGCAAGCGTGATGAGGTCGAGCGGGGTGGAATGGTGCCCGTCCTCGTCGAGGCCGTGGGGGTTGACGTAGTGGGTGCCCGCAAGACCAAGTTCTGCGGCCTTGCTGTTCATCATCTCGACGAAGTTGGCGACCGAGCCACCCACGCACTCGGCAATGCACACCGCCGCGTCGTTGCCCGAGTAGACAAGCAAGCCGTGAAGCAGCTCGTTGAGCGTTGTCTGGTCGCCGGGGTCATAGCCGACAAGCTGGCCGTACACGGTCTTGACGATGTCGGAAACGGTATAGACGGTGTCGAGCGAAACGCCGCTTTCCAGCGCAACGACGGCTGTCATGATCTTCGTCGTCGAGGCCATGGCCATGGAGACGTCGCCGTTGAGCGAGAAAAGAACGTTTCCATCCTCATCAGCCACGGCAGCTTCGCTGGCGAACTGCAAGGCGGGATAGTCGTCGCCGAAGGCGGACCAACGGTTGGCGTCGGCATGGGCGGGGGCGGCATGGAAGACACCGGCAGCGGTAAGGCACACAAGTGCGCCTAAGCCCAGGAAATCCCGGCGTGAGAGAGACATTGCGATGCGTGGGCTAGGCTGCATCGTTGGACTGTTCAGCATCAGGATTGCTCCTCAGGATACGCACGCCCCTCACGACATAGATGAGGGCGGCCGCGACGGAAAGAATGCAACCGACATAGACAAGCCAGATTCCCATGCTCGTCGTGGCGGCTCCAAAGCCGGGAAGGAAAGAGCACTCGAAGAGGTTGAGACCGGGCATCGGGAAAAGGTCAAAGAGCAGCACGGAGAAGCCTGCCATGAGAATGAACGTACAGGCCTTGCCGGTGTAGCACACGTCGGGAATGCGACCATGCGTCTTCATGAGAACGGCTCCGCCCACAAACAGCAGCGCGTCACGCGTCACCAGGTAGCAAACGGTCCAGGCGGGGATGCGGGAGGTAAC
>USJP01000250.1 GCA_900555105.1 uncultured Coriobacteriaceae bacterium
CCACCGGCGCGGCACTCTCGCTGCCGGCGGATTTCTTCTCGCATTTTTCGGAGCGCGAGGCGGGCCTCGTGCAGGAATTCGAGGAAGGCAACACCGACGGCGCCCTTGACATGCTGGAGACCGGCAGGGCCGACGTGGCGCTCGTGGGGTCGTGTCCCTCGCTTCTCGACCCTGCGCATTTCGAGCGGGCACTCGTCGTGGCCACGGGACTTTGGCTGGCCGTGCCCTCGGGCAACCCCCTCGCAAGCAAGGAGCGTCTCACCCTCGCCGACCTCGACGGTCAGTGCCTCGTCACCGCCGGCAGGCTCAACCACCTGCACCGCTACATCGTCAAGGCCTGCGAAGCAGCAGGAGTGCATATCGAGATCCCCGCCACCTCCTCCAATCCCGACATGCTTTTGCAGCTGGCGCGCGAGCACGGCGCGCTGTGCTTCGCCTTCCCGGCCCGCATCACCGGCGCCGAGGCGCGACATTCCGACAGTCGGATAATCCCCCTCGACACGCCTGAATCGGCGGCCTTCGGCACCTATGCCGTGCGTCGTCGCGATTCCCGCCGCACCCCTGCGGCGCGGCGCTTCTGGGTCTACGCCTGCGAACAGGCAGAGGCGGGACAAGGATAAGGTCCCAAGCAAACCGCAGCAAACTCGCCCGGCCCAGCAGGCCCTCCCAACCCAATACATGCGCAGCCGCCCCGCAGCCGGCCCAGCCCGGCCTATCTGTGTGCTCTCTATAGCGATTCGGCACCAGCGCATTATCGATTCTTCTCCAGTGGCAATCTTTTACACGCTAATTAATTTCTAGTGTAAGGTTGTTCTGGTGGAAACAAACGATTCGTACGTCGAGCTCTCCCGTGAGCTGTTCGAGCAGCTTGCGCGCATGAGACGCGGCATGCATCCCAGCGCACGCAACTCCATGCGCGGAGAGATGGCCGTGATACGCGCGCTGCACCTCGCCGCGGTTGCCGGGGAGGCCGACCCCACTCCCTCTCAGATTGCCGAAAGCTCGCACCTGAGCCCCGCCCGCGTGGCCAACGTGCTGCGTGCCCTCGAAGAAAAGGGCTGGATCACCCGCTCCCATGACACGCGGGATCGCAGGCGCGTGACCGTGACGCTCACCGAGCAAGGCGAGACCGAACGCGCCCGACGCCGCGCCGAGTTTGACAGGCGAGGCGCAGAGTTCCTGCGTGAGCTGGGCGATAAGGACGCCCGCGAGGCCCTGCGCATCCTCAAGCGCTGCAACGAGATCCTCAGCAAACAAGACCTGACCGAGACGAAAGGAGGCGATGCCGATGAGAATCATCAAGCTCTTTAAGAACCATATCCTGGCCCTTCTTGCCGCAGTCGCACTCATCATCATCACCTGCAACGCCGACCTGACGCTTCCTGCCTACATGTCCGAGATTGTGGACGTGGGCATCCAGCAGGGCGGCATCGAGAGCCCCGTGCCCGACACCATCCGCCGCGACTCCCTGGACGACCTGGAGATGTTCATGTCCGAGGAAGACGCGGCCGTCGTCGAGGCCGCCTACTCCTCCCCCGATGAGCAGGGCATTTGCACCTATCAGGGCACCGAGGCAGACCGCGAGGACGACGGGGCCGTGGCGCAGGCCATGAGCCTGCCCGAAACCGTGGCGCTTGCCCTGGCCCAAGGCGTGGACGCCAGCCATCTGGGCCAGGAGGGCACGGGAGGCGGCAGCCTCTCCATGGACGACGTTCGCACCGCCTTTGCCGCCGGTATGCTCGACCGCGACCAGCTCGTTGAGGGCGCCCAGGCCATGGCCGACTCCATGGGCGAGATGGGCGGCTCCATCGTGAGGCAGCGCGCCGTGGGCTACGTTCAGCAGGAATACGAGGCCCAGGGCATCAGCCTGGCCGACGTGCAGAACTCGTACCTGGCGGGGATGACCGCGAAGATGTTCGGCCTGTGCGCCATCAGCCTCGTGGCCACCATCCTCACGGGAGCCGTGGCCTCCCACACCGCGTGCACCATCGCCCGCGACCTGCGCCGCAAGACGTTCCACAAGGTCATGAGCTTCTCCCCGGCAGAGGTGGGCAAGTTCAGCCAGGCCTCCCTCATCACCCGCTGCACCAACGACATCCAGCAGATCCAGATGGCATCCACCCTGCTCATCCGCATGGTACTCATGGCGCCGATCATGGGCACGGTGGCGCTCGTGCGCGTCTTTGCCACCAAAACGGGCCTGGAGTGGACCATCGGCATCGCTGTCATCGCAGTCTCGGCCGTGGTGGGCGTGCTCATGGGCCTCACCATGCCCAAGTTCAAGAAGATGCAGCAGTACATCGACCGCGTGAACCTCGTTGCGCGCGAGGTTCTCGACGGTCTCATGCCTATCCGCGCATTCGGCCGCCAGAACCACGAGCTCAAGCGCTTCGACAAGGCGAGCACGGACCTCATGGACACCCAGCTCTTCACCAACCGCGCCATGAGCTTCATGATGCCGCTGATGATGCTCGTGATGAACTGCATCATGGTGCTCATCGTGTGGGCGGGCTCCCACGGCGTGAGCGAGGGCATCATGCAGGTGGGCGACATGATGGCGTTCATGTCCTACACCATGCAGATCGTCATGGCGTTCATGATCCTCACGATGGTCTCGGTCATGATGCCCCGCGCCGAGGTTGCCTGCGAGCGCGTGGAGGAGGTCCTCGCCTGCGAGAGCTCCATCCGCGAGCCTGCCTACCCGAAAGTACCCGCCGAAGGCGTGCACGGCCAGCTCGAGTTCCGTGACGTGGCCTTCCAGTACCCCGACGCCGGCGAGGACGTTGTCAGCGGCGTCAGCTTCAAGGTGAGTGCCGGCGAAATGCTCGGCATCATCGGCTCCACTGGCTCAGGCAAGACCTCGATCGTGCAGCTCATCCCGCGTCTGTACGATGCGACGAGGGGCTCCGTGCTGATTGATGGCGTAGACGTGCGCGACATGTCGCTCAGCGACGTGCGCCGCCGCGTGGGCTATATCCCCCAGCAGGGCTTCCTGTTCTCAGGCACCGTCGAGAGCAACCTCAAGTTCGCCGGCGACTGCGTGACCGACGAGGACATGCACCGCGCGGCCGACATCGCCCAGGCAAGCGAGTTCATTCAGGAGCGTGAGGGCGGCTTCGCATCCGACGTCAGCCAGGGCGGCATGAACGTCTCCGGCGGCCAGCGTCAGCGCCTCTCCATCGCACGCGCCCTCGCGAAGAACCCCGAGATCGTCGTTTTTGACGACTCCTTCAGCGCGCTCGACTACAAGACCGACGCCAAGCTGCGCGAGGCGCTCGCGCTCAACGAGAAGGACGCGGCAATCGTGGTGGTGGCCCAGCGCATCGCGACGATCATGCACGCCACGCAGATCGTCGTGCTCGACGAGGGCACGGTCGTCGGCAAGGGCACGCACGACGAGTTGCTACGCTCCTGCCCCGCGTACCTGGAAATCGCCCAGTCGCAGCTCTCGGCCGAAGAACTCGGGCTCACTGAAGAAGAAATCACCGCCGTTATGAACGGTGCAGCTCAGAAGGGAGGCGAGCGCTAATGGCACACGATATGAGCAGGACCGACGTCCCCAAGCGCCGCCCCGGCGCCGGCCCCATGGGAGGCGGCGGGCGCGG
>USJP01000251.1 GCA_900555105.1 uncultured Coriobacteriaceae bacterium
GCGCCTAGTTGCGGTCGCGGCCGCGGGGTTGCCGCGCCCTGCGTCTAGCTGCGACCGCGCAGCTTGCGGCCGATTGCCTTGAGTGTCTCGCGGCGCTTGGAGCCTACCGGGCAAATGGGGTCGATGATGCGGCGGATGGGGTTCTTGGGGGCTACCACCTTCTCGTGCATCTTGGGGGCGGCCATGCCCGCCTTGCCCGACAGAGCCGCAAGCATGAGCTCGTAGAACGGCGTTTGGCGCGCATAGTGCCAGTAACGCTCGGCATAGTCGCATCCCGGATACTTCCAGGGCTTCTCGAGGCCCGCATAGTGGATGATGAGTGGCTCGGTGCGCGAGGCGTTGTAGGCGGCGAACGCCTCGGCGGGGGCGAACGAGAAGACCTTGTTCACACGATCGCCGCAGTCGTGCATGACATTCCAGCGCCAATCCAGGTAGGTCACGCGGCCCTCGCATGCTGCGTTGAGGACGTCCTGGTCGTTGTAGATGAGGGCGTTGTTCGAGGCGAGCTTGAGCCATTCCTCCATGGGGTGCAGCTGGCGCATCTGCTCGGTGTTGAGCACGAGCACGCCGGCCTGCAGGTAGTTGTAGGGGTCTTTCATGTGGAGGATGCGCTCGTTGTAGCTCATGTGGTCGCTGCCCGGGGCGTTGAGGTTGCCCAGGAAGTCGATATCGTGGGCGGCTGCCAGCAGGTTGTCGCCGAGCTCGACCTGCCAGAGCTGCGAGATGTCGCCCTCCACCACGAGGTCGGAGTCGAGGTAGAGCACCTTGTCGTACCAGGGCATGAGCTCTTGGATGAGGAAGCGGAAGTACGTCTCGATGCCGATGTGGGCGTTGTTGGTGCGCAGGTTGTATTTGTCCACCAGGCTGCCCGCCTCGGCGAAGCGCACGCTTGCCTTGCCGCTGACCTCGAGGAACGCGCGCATGATGCGCTGGTGGTCGGCCGTGATGCCGTTCTGGAGCACCACGACGTCGTAGAAATAGGCGTCGGAGGCGTTGGCGAGTACGGAGTGGATCGTGGTGGTGAGCATGGGGACGTAGTTGTCGTCGGCCGCGAAGACCACGGGGATCGTGGGCCTCCAGGGCTGCGGCACTTGGGGCTGCCCAAGGCGCGGTGCGGGCTCGGGATGCTCGAAGTGCACGCACTGCACCTGCTTGCGCTTCCATCCGCGTCCCGTGCGCTCGGCATGCATGAGGAAGATGTTGAGCAGACGTTCGGCCAGGTGGCCGGGGGTGCGCAGCGCCTCGCGGCTGTAGTGGGACATGTCGGTCTGGCGGCAGAACTCCTCCAGGATCGGGAAGAGCCAGGCACAGTACTCATCGAAGATGGCGCGCTTCATCACAAACATGTTGCAGAAGCAGCTCTGCGGGCCGGCGAGGAAGGCGTCGGCGTCCTGCGCGTAGTCGGGGTTCTTCTCCTTGAGGATGGCCACGACACGGTCGAGGTCCTCGATATGCAGGCTGGGCGCTGCCGCGTATTGCTTGTAGGGCGTGGGTGTGCGGCCGGGGAAGGAGGAGAGCTTCTTGACCTCGGTGGTCACGACGTCCCAGCCCTCGAGGGCTGCCTCGATGGCCTCGTCGGTAAGGCCGTACTTCTCCTGAGTCTGCGCGCAGATGCGCCCGTCCATGACCTCGCCGAAGGCGTTTTCTTCGTGGCGCGTGTCGGAGAAGTCGAAGTAGCGGCGGTAGTGGCAGAAGCCCACGTAGGGCGAGTCGGTGTTCTTCCAGGCCCAGTATTGTGTCGTGAGCTCGCAGTATTGGGCATTGAGCTGCGAGATGTTCTCTCCCGCGTCGTCTTGTAGGCAGAAGGAGAAGCGCTTGGCGGCCCTGGCGGCACCCACTTGCACCGGTTGCAGGATGTCACTGGCAAAGGTGTCCACCGGCTTGTGCGTGCTCACGAAGATGCGGATGTTGCGCCCCTCGAAGCGGCTAAGGCCGCGGCGCTCTTCCAGGTCCTTGAGGAAGTCTTGGGCGCGGCGGCGAAGGCGGATGAGGTAGGCGTCTCTGTCTGCGGCCTGCCCCGCCTGTGCGGCGAGCCCGTCGGCCCAGGTGAGCCAGTCGTTTGCGGAGTCTGCCTCGTCGAGCGTCTCGCCCTTGCGCAGGGCTGCCTCCATGCGGTTACCCGCAAGACGGAAGAGTTGGGCGGCACTGGCAGAGCGCCCGATGGTGTGGGCGAGCAGCTCTGCCCCGTCGGCCTTTGCTTCTTCCGGCAGGCAAGTGAGCCAGGCATCTGCCAGGGCGGTTGCACAGCGCTGGCGCGTGGCATGCAGGCAGGTTTGCGCCGAGGGGCCATCCCAGGTGCCGAGCCACGACTGGCAGGCGTCGATGCAGCCCGCATGGCTTTGGCAGAGGGACTCGAACTGCTTGAGCGTGAGGGCGGGAGCCGTCTCATCCTCGGTGTGCGGGTGGGGGAGGGTAATGCCCGCGACGGCGTCCGCCACGTGTGCCTTGCAGGCAAGTACCGTCATCTCGTAGATGTCCTGCGTGCCGTCGAGGCGCTCGGCCGCCATCGTGGCGAAGGCGCGCTGTGCGAGCGGGGTGGAGAAGATGTGGCTCGGGATGCACCAAGCAGGATCGGATTGATTGTCTCGGGTGCAAAGGTCCAGCTCAATGTTGCCTTCTTGAAGGCGCATGCTGTGACCGGCAGGGGTGCTCTCGACACCTGCGCCAAAGCGGAGCATGTCGCAGCCTGCTTCACTCATGCGCCTGACGAGCTGTTCGAGCATGGTGGGTTCGAGCTCATCGGCGCCGTCGAGAAAAAGCAGGTAGTCGCCGCTTGCACGCTCGACGCCAGCCATGCGGCCCAGGTGGACGCCCTTGCCGTGGGGCTGTTGGAGCATCTGGAAGCGAGGGTCGCGCTTGGTGGCGCCTTGGGCAACGTAGGACGTGCCATCCTTGGAGGCGTCGTCCACCACGATCGCCTCGAAGTCGCCGAAGGTCTGCGCAGACAGGCTGGCGATGCAACGGGGCAGCTGGTCGGCGACGTTGCGTGCGGTGATCACAATCGAGACTCTGGGCATGGGTCCGGTCCTTCCTCAAAGCCCGCAAAGGGCATGTTTGACCTGCATATCCTAGCAGCATGTGTCCGTGCTGGAAGCGCGCAAGCCTCGGCTCCCCCATAACGGCAAGGGTTGCGGGCCCGGCGGCGCGAGCTGCGCCGTCCGTGGGCAAAGGGTGCTATGCAGTGCTCGCCGCGCCCTTTCATGCGCTAAGATGTTGTACACACATGACGGTGTCGCGAATGCGAATTCCGAGGGGAAACGGAGACCCATATGAGACAGGTCAGAAGCTCGAGAGCCATGGTGTATGCACTGCTTGTACTGGTGCTGTCTTGCGTGTTTGCTCTAGCCTGCATGGTACCTGGTATGGGCTCTGCCTGGGCCGACGATGCGTCCGAGTCTGGTGCTGCGGGCTATGAGCAGCAGCAGGGGCCCGATGCGGGCAACGGTGGCGAGCTGGAAGGCGATGGCGATGACGTGACGCCTGGGGCTCCGGACGCCTCGGGTGATACCGAGCAGCCCGCTTCCCCCGGTGATGGCGTTGTTTCCCCCGGTCCTGAGCAGCCTGCTGGGCCCGATGCGCCTGCGACGGGCGACCCCGA
>USJP01000252.1 GCA_900555105.1 uncultured Coriobacteriaceae bacterium
CGCCCGCGGCGCGCTTGGCGTCGATGGCGTCGGCCGCCTGGAGGGCAAGCTCGCTGGAGACCTCAAGGAAGGCGTGCACGTCGCCCTCGCGAGACTCGACGTTTGCAAGAGCGGCCTGTGCAACCTCGCGGGCGCTGAAGTCGCCAGCGGCCACGCCGGCGGCGATTTGCGCAGCGCTCAAGGAATCGATGTCGAAAGCCATTACGCAGCACCCCCGTCTCCAAGAATCGAGGGAACGCGGAAGAAGCGGCCCTCGGTCTGCCCAGCGTTCTCAAGTGCAACCTCGAGCGGCAGGCCCTGGGCCGGCACGTCGTCGCGCATCACGTTGGACAAATCGCCGATGGGATGGAACACCGGCTCGACGCCCTCCAAGTCATACGACCTGATGGTGTCGAGCACGTTGGCCACGGCGTCGTTCATATAGTCGGTCATCTCGACGAGTTCCTCGTCGGTCAAGGCGATGCGCGCATAGTCGGCTATGCCGCGCACGTCTTTCTGGCTTAGTGTCATGAGCTTTCCTCGATTGTCGAAAAAGTCAGACGGGCAGGTATGGGCAGCATTTTAGTGGACTTGTCGCACAGAGGCGAGCAGGAACCGCCCCTGCCGCGAATGTTCACCAGGAGGTAACGTTGATGGGCGAGAATCGCGGACTTTCGCCACCCGCACATGAGCGTCCACTCTCCCCGTATACCAAAAAGACCCGGCGGGTACAGCTGGACTGCACCGGCCGGGCCTTGGTGGCTCTGGCGTATAGAGCGCGGGCTACTTGGCCTCGCCGCCGAAGATCCTCTCTTCAGCTCGGGCAAGCTCCTCGGGAGTGTTGCAGTTGGCAAAGCACCCTGCGTTGGCAACTGCGCGCACCTCGTCCATAGAGAAGCGACACAGACGAAGTTCGGGGTCGAGCACGACCGACTTCATGGAAGCGCCGCCCTTGCGCGAGGCGGGCGACTCCTGTGCGGCCTTGATGTTGCGACGAGCGCTTTCCAAGCAAGACAGGCGACGGTACACGGCGTGGAAGGGTTCGAAGCCCTTCGAGTCCTCGGGCACCACGACGTCGAAGTCGCCTTCCACCGCCCGGGCTAGCTCGGCGGCGAAAAGGGGGCCGCTCACGTCCATCATGTCGCAGGCGCACACGGCAACGAAGTCGTTCTCGGCCGAGGCAAGCGCGGTGTAGAGCCCCGTCATGGACCCGCGCACGTCGAGCAGGTCGCATACCACGTGGATCTTGGGAGCCTGCGGCATCTCCTCAAGGAAGCTCAAGTCATCCTTGCCGTTGGTGGTGATGAGGATCTCATCGGCCACATCGTCCACACGCTCGACAAGCCTGCACAGAAGCGGCCTGCCGCCAAACGGAATCGTCGCCTTGGAGCGGCCCATGCGGCGGGACTCGCCGCCCGCTTGGATTGCAACGGTGAGCGCAGGCAGCGATTCCTTAGGCTTGAGCGGCATCGACGCCCTCCTCAGTAGACTGCGCGTCATCGACCTGGGCAGCCTCGCCATCCTGGGCGGTGGAGTCATCTTCGACCGTCTCGGAGCCAAGCGTGGCAACGGTGCGCACCGAAGCGCCCTCTTCCTGCGTATAGGTGAACTCGATGTCGTCGCCCACGCTGTACGTCACGATGGAGAGCAGGCCCGGCAGCGCGAAGTCGTACACGGCCTCGTCGCCCTTGAGCGTCACGTAGAAGTGCGAGTTGCCGTCGATGACAGCCTGCGCCATGGTGGCGATGGTGCCCTGGGCAGGCTCGCCGGGGGTGGCGACAGCCGCGGCAGACTGGGCCTGGTCAGCCGTGAGGACGCCGTTGGAGGCAAGCATCTTCACATATTCCTGCTGGCAGGCGGCGACGGTGTCGCCCACGGCCACATACTGGTAACTCTCGATATTGACCATCGCGAACTTCTTGACGAGGCCCGCGCCGTCCTTGAGCGCCATGAAGTAGGTAGGCTGGCCCTCGATGTTGAGCAGCAGCGGGAACGTGGCGGTGTAGCGCAGGTTCTGGACCTGGCCCTCGGCCGACTGCATGGCGCTCTGCTCGGTGGCGCCGGCCATGGAGAAGTACGTGGCCTCGCCGGTGCGCTGGTTGGCGAGAATGAAGCCAACGATGGAGTTATCGGCCGTGACGGAGCTCACACCGGAGTACAGGTAAACGTCGTCGTTTTGGGCGATGTAGTTGTAGCCGAGGTTGCCGTCGGTACCGGGAGTGGTCCTTACGACGCCCACCTGGCCGAGCACGGAGTTGAGCCAGCCGCCCGAGTACAGGCCGCGCCAGTTAAACTGCTCAACGATCAGGTCGCTGGGATAAGCGCGGTCGACCCACTGAGGGCAGTCGGCAAGCTCATAGTCCTCGGTCTCGCCAGTACAAGCGTTGACAAGCACGACGTGCGAGATGGTCGTTCCCTCGAAGAGACCCACGGTCTTCTTCTGCACGGGGAAGACCCACCAAGGGGTGCCGTCCTCATCGAGCTCGAAGGACTTCTCATCGAACATGTACGTGGGGTACTTGAGCTGCACGTAGCGGTCGATGTTGCGGGCAAGCGGCTCGCTCTCGCTATAGAGAATGGGCTGCTCGAGCTTGACGACCTGAGCCTCCTGGGTGGTCATATCCACCAGCACATAGGCGGGAATGCCCTGCGAGCGGTTGATGAACCACTTGAAGAGGTCGGCGTACACCAGCGGGCTCACACGCACGGGGTGGCCCTGGTAGTTGATCTGGCTGTAGATGTTGGAAATCTCGAACTGGCTCACGTACTCAGGGATGGAACCCATGGCACGGTTGCCGAGCAGCACGGCGGAATCCTTGTCGATGACGGGAATGGAGGAGTAATCGGCTTCGGCGATGTCCTCGGCGAAGTTGCCGTCCTGCACATCAAGCACGCTGGCATAGCGAGCGGCGTTGCCCGGGATGATGGACCAGCCAGCAACGATGCCGATAAAGAAGATGGCAATGATTGCAGCGGGAATCGCCGTCAGACGATGGAAGAGCTTGGCACGGTCCTTGTGCTTGATGGCGGCCACAAGCAGGGCAACAATGGCGACGATCGCCACAAGGATGATCCAGAACCAGACTTCCTCGCGATGGATGTTGATGGAAGGGTGGAACCACCAGTAGCAGCCCGCAAGCGCAACGAGCGCGACAATGGCGAGGATGATGAGGGCACGCTTACTCCACGAGGCGATGGCCTGGAGCGTGTCGTTGAGCTCTTCCTTGAAGCTCTTGTGCGGGCCGAAGTCAGGCATGCCCTGATCAGGCGCGCCCTGACCTTCCTGGCCATCCGGGCCAGACTGGCCGGCCTGGCCGTTGCCCCCCATAGGAATTCCGAACATGGCGCCAAAAATGCTGTTTGGGTCAAACGGTGACTGACTCATAGGCCTCCCCCAGGTCGACTGCTAAGTGGGAACTCACTATACCGCAACGCGGCGGCTTGCGGGGGGCAGGTTCTACCCCAAGAGGCCATATAGTCGGGGCAAAACCCAATGGCAAGACCTACAGGTAGCTCGGCCAGTCGCTCATGAGGGGGCCGCCGCCATCGACAAGGTCCTCGAGCGTCTTATCATCCAAGAAGGAGTTGATCAGGTGGTCGAGCTCCTCCCAC
>USJP01000253.1 GCA_900555105.1 uncultured Coriobacteriaceae bacterium
GCGACGTGCGGCGCAAATGGGGCGGTGGATATGGCTCAGGCACAGTTTGACAGGCACCTCAAGCCCGGCGACGCCCGTGCGGCGCTCGACCGCATCGCCTCGTCGCAGGCCTTTCAGTCGAGTCGATTCTCGAGCTCGGTGTACGAGGACGAGCCCATCTTGCGCACGGGGAGCCAGTTTCGCCGCGACACCGAGACCTCCCGCCCCTACCAGCTCATCCATCAGCTTGCCCAACGCGAGGACCTGAAGTATGCGCCTGCCGCAAAGGTGTTCTACGAGCAGGCGCGCGCCCTTGCCGACTTCAATGGCACGGGCGACCCCACGGTGCCTTTCAAGTCGTATTTCCCCACGTATCAGGCCATGAACGACCGCCAGCTCTCGTCGTATCTGGCATGGCGCGCCCAGGCCCGCAAGGGGGTTATCGCCGCCTCCACGGCGAGCTTCGCGTTTGTCTACATCTACGAGCTGCTCATGGGCGTCGGGACGCAGGAGGGGCTGCCCGCGCTTGCGGCGCTGACCTCCTTTTGGGTTGCTTGGAAGAAGCAAGCGACAACAGACAACGGTTTGCTCGACTTCTACCTGCATATATGGCTGCGCGACTACATCGTGTACCACGGTCTCGACCGATCGCTGCTCGAGCGGGTGAGCGGCCCCGCCTCCCAGCGCGACGTTGTCGATGTGTACGCCGCCGTCCCCGTGCTGCGCGAGGCTGAGGCGCTTGTGCTTGCCGGGGGTTCCCTTGTCGGTGACATGGCGCAGAAAACGTTTGACGCCATGTGCCTTGCGTCGTCGTTTCGCCTCACGGGCTCAAAGTTCTACAAGGACTATCCAGCCGAGACGCTGGCTGTGACCTGCGGTGTCTTTGCGCGCTTGGTTCAGCATTGCGCCCATCGCCGCAAGGTTGGCTACGTCGACGGGCTATTTGGTGCCGAGCAGCGCCGTGCCCACCCCATGTTTTACGGTGCCGTGTACTACGCCCCACAGACCCATCCCGATGTCACCTACCGCGTGAGCGACGCCGAGGCGTACATCTGCCGTGACGGCACATGGCGGCGCAAGGTGCCTTGCGCCGAGGAGACACGCAGCCGCGATCTGGGGCTTTTGATGCACACGGTGGACCACGAGATGCGCCGCATCTGGGAGTATCCCAAGCAGGTGCGCGCCTACGAGGTGCCCCGCTATCTTGAGGGCTTCGTCACCAAGGAGGCCACGGCCGCCCATGAGGCGTGGCTTGCGGCGCAGGCCCCCAAGATTCATATCGACCGTTCGCTCCTGCGCGGCATTCGCACGGCCGCCGTCAAGACGCGCGAGTCGCTTTTGGTGGATGAGGAGCGTGCCGAGGAACCCATGGTGACGGGCGGGCAGGTTGCGCCGACGGTGCACCCGGCTGTGGCTGCCCCGGCGACGCCGGGTAAGAAAGCTGGTCTGCATACGGCGTCCCAGGCGGGAGAGACGCTTGGGACTCCTGCTTCGGGCGCGGTTTCTGCGGCAAGTGCGGTGGTTATGGTTTCCGCCTCGAACACGGCGTCTGCGTTGTGTGCGACGCCTGGGTTGAATGCGCACCCCGCGCCGAGCGAGGAGACTGTGGGTTCTGCACCAGTCGTGACGCCCGCTTTGGAGGCGCCCGGTTCCTTTGGCGCTGCGCGTTTTGTTGCAGCTGACATCTCCCTGGATGCTTGCTCATCCGGGAGCTCGTCGATGACACCCTCTGTCGTTGCTTCCGCCGCACCCTGTGGCCTCACTACTTCCGAGCTGGCATTTCTGCGGGCTCTTCTTGATGGAGACGACGCGGCTGCTAAGGCGGCTGTCGGCGCGGGCATGGCGAGCCTCATGGTAGACGCGGTGAACGAGAAGCTCTACGACGAGATTGGCGATGCCGCTATCGAGTTTGACGGCGACACCCCACAACTTGTGGAAGACTACCGCCCCGACGTGGAAGAGCTTCTCTCGTAAGGTCCGCTTGCCCCGTGTGCTGTGTTGACTTGGCCCGCGGGGGCTTTTTGTCCTGTGCGCTTGGTATCCTATCTGCGATTGTGCTTATCGGTGGGCTGAGATGCCTGCCTGCAGAAAGGTTGCCCGATGAACGCCAAAGCAAGTGCCTCCAGTGCCGCCGACACCCCCAGGGTGCCCCGTCGCATCGCCTCGGTCATCAACTCGCTCAAGGGTGGCGTCGTACCGCGCGTGGGCCTGCCCTATATCACCGTGGGCCGTCAGGCCGAGATCGAGGCGCTTCTGCATGACCTCGAGCTTGTGGGGGAGGGAGGCGCGTCGTTCCGCTTCCTCGTAGGTCGCTACGGCTCGGGCAAGAGCTTCCTGCTGCAGACCATTCGCAACCACGCCATGGGCAAGGGCTTCGTCGTGGCCGACGCCGACCTGTCGCCCGAGCGTCGCCTGCAGGGCACGAAGGGCCAGGGTCTGGCCACCTACCGAGAGCTTATCAGCAATCTTTCCACCAAGACGCGTCCCGACGGCAGCGCGCTCACGCTCATTCTCGACCGCTGGATTTCCAACGTGCAGATGGAGGTGGCGGGCGAAGGCGGCTTCGACCTGGCAAACCCTGCCGACCCCGCGTTTGCCGCCGAGGTCGAGAAGCGCATCTACGTGGTCATTCGCCAGCTGCAGGACATGGTGCACGGCTATGACTTCGCGCGCCTGCTCGCCATGTACTTCCGCGCCTACGTGGAGTCCGACGACGACACGAAGGCCAACGTCGTGCGGTGGTTCCGCGGCGAGTACCGCACCCGTGCCGAGGCCAAGGCCGACCTGGGCGTGAACATTGTGATCAGCGACGACGACTGGTACGACTACATCAAGCTGTTTGCGAGCTTCCTCAAGGGCGCGGGATATGCGGGCCTGGTGGTGCTCGTCGACGAGCTCGTGAACCTGTACAAGATTCCCAACGCCGTTGCGCGCCAGTACAACTACGAGAAGATCCTTACCATGTACAACGACACGCTCCAAGGCCGTGCGAGCTACCTGGGCATCATCATGAGCGGCACTCCCCAGTGTGTGGAGGACCGCCGCCGTGGCCTCTACAGCTACGAGGCGCTGCGCAGTCGCCTGGCACAGGGACGCTTTGCGGGCGAGGGCCACGTGGACATGCTTGCCCCCGTCATCCAGCTCCAGCCGCTGACGCCTGAGGAGCTGCTCGTGCTCGTGGAGAAGCTCGCCGACATCCATGCGGGCTTCTTCGGCTACGAGCGCACTCTGTGTGAGGCGGACCTGGTTGCCTTCTTGCAGGTGGAGCTTGCACGCGTGGGCGCCGGCAGCCACATCACCCCGCGCGAGATTATCCGCGACTTCGTGGAGCTGCTCGACATCCTTTATCAGAATCCTGCGCTCACGCTTGAGGAGCTCGTGAACGACCCGGCGTTCTCCCAGCGTCCGGCCACCTTGCCCTGCGAGGAGGACGAGGGCCGTATGCCTGCCAGCGCCGGCGCGGCATCGGCGGCAGGTCTTGGGCGGGCCGGTTCCGGCCGTTGCGCCACGCAGCCTGCCGCCTCGCCGTCTTCCTCCGTCGCGCACAATGCTGCCCCAGGGATGGGTCATGCATC
>USJP01000254.1 GCA_900555105.1 uncultured Coriobacteriaceae bacterium
CGGACGACCACGTTGTCGAGCACGAGCGCGCCGGGCTCCTCGGGCATGGAGCCGGTGTTTGCCCACTCGTCCACCAGGCTCGAGTCGACGGAGCGCACGACGAGGCCCAGCCAGGAGATGATGTCTTTGAGCTGGTCGTCGCGCTTGTCGAGCGGCAGCGTCCTATCCAGGCAGCGGTAAGCCTCGGAGAGGTAGCGCAGCAAGATGCCCTCGGCACGGGCCAGGTTGTACGTCTGGATGTAGCTCTTGAAGTCCGCACAGCGCTCGAGCATGTCGCGCAGCACCGACTTGGGGGCGAGCTGGTAGTCGCGTGCCCACGGAACCGCCTCGCAGTACTGGGCGAAGGCCTCGGCGAGCATGTCCTCGAGCGGCTTGGGATAGGTTACGTCCTGCAGACGTTCGATGCGCTCGTCATACTCGATGCCATCGGCTTTCATCTCAGCCATGGCGCGGCCGCGGGCCTCACGCTCCTGGGCACGCAGAACCTGGCGGGGCTGCTCGAGTGTGGACTCAATCATCGAGATGACATCGAGGGCGTACGTCTCGCTTTCCGGATCGAGCAGCTCAAGCGCCGCAAGCAGGAAGGGCGAAAGTGGCTGGTCGAGGGCGAAGTCGTCGGGCAGGTCGACCGTGGTGAAGTATTCGACGGTACCGTCGTCGTTGGTGACCTTTTCCACCACGCCTGCGTCAATGAGGGTGGAGAACACCTCGTCGGTGCGGGCGCGGAGCTTGAGCTTCTCAGCATCGGACTGCATGGAATCGTCGACGAGCTTGTACACGCGAGCCCAGGCGTCGCCGCCCTGCTCAACCTCGGCAAGCACCATGGAGTTGGTGATGCGCATGCGCGGTGTGAGCGTGGCAGGCACCGACTCGATGAGCTTGTCGAAGTTCTGCTTGTTCCAGCCCACAAAGCCCTCGGGCGGCTTCTTCGTCTTGATGCTGCGGGCCTTCTTGGGGTCGCCATCAGCTTTGGCAAGGGCCTTTGCGCGCTCAATGTCGTACTCGGTAGCCTCAGCGATGACCAAGCCTTCTGTGTCGAAGCCCGCGCGTCCTGCACGGCCGGCAATCTGGTGGAACTCACGCGAGCCGAGCCTGCGCATGTGCGAGCCATCGAACTTGGCAAGAGCCGTAAGTAACACGGTGTGGATGGGCACGTTGATGCCAACGCCAAGCGTGTCGGTGCCGCAGATGACGGGAAGAAGGCCCTGCTGGGCGAGCTTTTCCACAAGCAGACGATAGCGGGGGAGCATGCCCGCGTGGTGCACGCCCACGCCGCAGCCAAGCAGGCGCTGGAGGATTTTGCCGAAGGCCGTGGTGAAGCGCGTACCCTTGATGGCCTCCTTGATGCGCTCGCGCTGCTCCTTGGTGGCAACACCGAAGCTGGCGAGCGACTGGGCGCTCTCAAGGGCGGCGTCCTGAGCGAAGTGCACCACGTAGATGGGCGCCTTGCCTTCGCGCAGGGCAATCTCGACCGTGCCCTCAAGCGAGGTCTCGACATACTCGTAGGTGAGCGGCACGGGGCGCTGGGCGTCGGCGATGATATCGACGGAGGCCCCCGTCGTGTCCTCGAGCTTGGCGGCGATGGCGCTCGTGTCGCCCAGCGTGGCGCTCATGAGCAGGAACTTCGTGCTGGGAAGGGTCAGAAGCGGCACCTGCCAAGCCCAGCCGCGGTCGCTGTCGCCAAAGTAGTGAAACTCGTCCATGGCGACGTAGCCGATGTCGGCCCCCTCGCCCTCGCGAAGGGCCGCGTTCGCCAAGATCTCGGCCGTGCAGCAGATGATCATGGCGCTAGGGTTGATGGAGGTGTCGCCTGTGATCATGCCGACGTTTTCCTTGCCGAAGACGTCGCACAGGTAGAAGAACTTCTCGCTGACCAGGGCTTTGATGGGGGCGGTGTAGTACGACTTCCATCCCTGGCACAGGGCGAGGAAGTGCATGCCGAGGGCAACCATCGACTTGCCCGAGCCCGTGGGGGTGCCCAGGATGACGTGGTCGCCCAGAACGAGGTCCATGATGGCTTCTTCCTGGTGGGGCCACAGTTCGATGCCACGGTCGAGGCACCACTGCATGAAGAGCTCGAAGATCTCGTCGCCAGGCATCTCGGGGTCGCCTTCATGCCAGATGGGGGCGCGCCTGCCCAGCGAGCCCGGAGCGAAGGCGTCGTCAGGAGAGCCTTGGGTTTCGATAGTCTCGTCGGCCATGGTTGACCTTTCCTTTCGTGGATGCGCGAGATGCGCGGGGCGTGCAAACGGGGCGTGCGGCGCGAGGTGTGCCGCCTGAGGTGCGCCACCGGACCCAGTCGGTTTTCATTTGGAAAAGCGTATCATTCAAGCGGCGCCCATCCTGGCGAAATTTGCCCACATCGGTGATTGTGCAGGTAAAAAGCGCTGGATTATGCTACTGTCTACGCTTTCAATTATGCATTGACTCGCTGAGCGTGAGCCAACCAACATCGCCGAGGAGCATGGCTATGGGAATGGAATTCAAGCGCCGCCTGCCCAACCCGCAGGACATCAAAGCCGAGATGTCCATGTCGGCGCAGGCAGAACAGCGCAAAGTCGCTTTTGATGCTGCAATCGCTGCCGTTATGGATGGCAGTGATTCCCGCAAGCTTGTTATTATCGGCCCCTGCTCGGCCGATCGCGAGGACGCCGTGCTCGAGTATTGCACCCGTCTGGCTAAGGCTCAAGAAGAGGTGGCCGACAAGCTCATCCTCATTCCACGCCTCTACACCAACAAGCCTCGCACGCTGGGTCTGGGCTACATGGGCATGCTCCATCAGCCCAATCCCAACGGTGGGCCCAACCTGCTTGCCGGCATCCGTGCCATTCGCCACATGAACCTGGCCGTTATCGAGCAAACGGGCTTCTTCGGTGCCGATGAGATGCTCTACCCCGAGTACCACCGCTTCTTGTCTGACCTGCTTTCCTATGTGGCCGTGGGTGCCCGCTCGGTGGAGGACCAGGAGCACAGGCTCGTTGCGTCGGGCCTGGACGTGCCCGTTGGCATGAAGAACCCGCCCTCTGGCGACAACTCCGTCATGCTCAACGCCATCGTTGCTGCTCAGGCACCGCATTCCTTCATCTACCGCAACTGGGACGTGCAGTCTACTGGCAACCCCTACGCGCATGCCATCCTGCGCGGCTATATTGGCGCAAGCGGCCATAACCGCCCCAACTATTCCTATGACTACCTGGTAGACCTCGTGGATGCCTATGCTGCCCGCGACATCAAGAACCCGGCGCTCATCGTGGACTGCAACCATTCCAACTCGAACAAGCACTGGGACCAGCAGCCCCGTATTGCCAAGGACGTGCTGCACTCGTGCCGCCAGAACGCCGACATCGACCGCATTTTCCGTGGTTTCATGATTGAAAGCTACCTGGTAGATGGCGCACAGAAGGTGGGTGGCGAGGTCTACGGCCAGTCCATCACCGATCCGTGCCTGGGTTGGGAAAAGACCGAGAAGCTTCTGCGCGACATCGCCGAGCTGGTGTAAGCGTGCGTCTCGGCATAAGCCTGAAAGTCGTCTGGCAGCCCGCC
>USJP01000255.1 GCA_900555105.1 uncultured Coriobacteriaceae bacterium
AGCGTGCGGACTATATCGTTAATCGTGTACCGCTTGGTGTCGATTTCCTCGACTCGTACGCGACCGTCCACCATGCAAACCTCCTGCCGATTCGCCGTCACCTGAGACATATATCTTACTCACCGTCACGCGACAGACCATAACACGAAAAATGGCGGGGGAATGGGCACCGCTCATTCTCCCGCCATCACAAGTCTGTCAATATCAATAAGGCGCAAGCAGACCCAGGCTCAGCAAGAGCTCAGCCCGCGCCCAAATGGTCGCACGTCGTTACTTCGCAGCAGCAGCCGCGCTGGCACCAGCGATCTTGCCCATGATGAAGCACTCGCCTACGTTCATGCCACCCGCATACATCTGAGAGGTCATGCCACCAAGCTCGCCGGCGGAGTACAGGCCCTTGATGGGCATGTCATCGAGGTCAAGCACCTGGGCGTTGACGTCACGCTCGGGGCCGCCCTGGGTGTTCAGCAAGGCAGGCTTAAAGGGCACCACGTAGTACGCCTCGCCGTCAAAGGCGCGCATATACTGCGGGTCGCGCCCAAACGCGTAGTCCTTGCCACCCTCGACAAACGAATTGAAGTCGTCGATGGTCTCGCTCAGTACTGCAGCATCGCAGCCAATCTCCTTGGCAGCATCCTCGACGGTCGCGCACTCAACGAAGTCACCGGCGAAGTCATCGGGAATAAGTTTCGCCTCGACAGCCGCATCGTACTGCGTCTTGTCGTACACACCGTAAATACCGTCGGGGAAGGCGGGGTTCAGCCACTGGCCGTTGCCATTGGAAACCTTGCCATGACGAGGCGTCTCGCTCTCGTTGACCCAACGCTTGCCCGACTTGCCCACAAGAATGCACGCGCCCGTGTTGAGCTCATTTTGCGAAAGCGTCGCAATCATGGAAGCATTGCGGTCCTCGGGCACGTTGAACGACACACCGCCCAAGCCAAATCCACCGGCCCATGAAGTCATGTGCCACAGCTTCGCGCCCACCTCTTCGGCCATCTTCAGACCGTCACCCGTATTGCCCAGCGCACCGATGCAAGCGTAGTTCACGAGATTGATGTAAGAGGCGCACATCTCCTGGTCATTCTCGAAGCCGCCCGTTGCCAGCACGACACCGCCCTTGGCCTGAACCTTCTTCGCGGCGCCGGCGTTGTCGATCTCCACGCCCAGAATAGCCTTCGTCTCGGGATCCTGCACGAGCTTCGTAGCCGGGCTCTCGAACCACACTTCTACCTTGTCGGCGTAGTTGTCCTCAAGGTTAGCGCGAACAGCCTGGTAGAGATAGGAGTCGCTTACGCCCGTATGCGTAGCCCACAGTTGGGAGGTAGTAGAGCCGTTGAGCTCGGGATACTCCGGCGACATCTTGCCCAGTGCCTCGCCCATCGTAGCGACATCGAGGAAATCCGCCTTGTCGAGAGCCGCATAGGTGGCAACGTCATCGGCAATGTTGGCATAGCCCTCGGCATACAGGTCGAGCACATCGTCGGGAAGAGTGCGGCTGCCGCACAAATCGGTAAGGTAGGCCTTGGTGGCATCGACATCGCCGTTGCCATAGAAGAACATCTGACCGCACACGCGCGAGTTGCCGCCGGCCTCACCGTCGGAAAGCTTCTCAGCAAGCAGCACAGTGGCACCCGCATCGGCGGCGCTCATCGCGGCCACCATGCCAGCGAAACCAATGCCAAGCACAACAACGTCGTAAGAGGCGTCCCACGCCGTGTCGCCATCGGCCTTTGCGTCAGCCAACGCAACGGAGGCCGTCGTGGCCAATGCGGCGCTTCCCAAGGCGGCACCGGCGACGAAGTTACGACGAGAAAGCGAGCTAGACATATCAATCCCCTTTCGTCTGGCAGCACGGCGTCTTCCCTTTTAGACGTTCGGCTGCGTACGCAAAGCAGCTTAAACCCGACTAAATTAAACGGGTCAAGGGGAAGGTGGTCGCTTTCTTACATGGACGAAACTCCGAGCAACTGGATTAGCCCCCCGAATCCATCCCCATCTGCGCGTTCATCGCTCAATCGTGCTGAATGGACCAGAACGAGCCTGAAAATCACCCCGAAACGGTCCATCTTGCACGCCTGGCATCCGTACATGCTACATGGGTCAAAACATGCCCAGAGGCGCCTCCCTCAACTCGCCTCATCCATGCTGCCTGTTCGAGCCATTTTTGTGCAATCCGAGGCAGAAGCTTACGTACAGGCTCCCCACTCGCCTCGCAACGGGTTGTCTCATCAAACAGCAAGCAAGGGCACCATCGGCGGGAGAAACGAAGCATCCGACGCCTAAGCTGTCATACGATTGAGAAATTGCCGTGGATCTCGCCCCCATCTCTATGGGCTTTTGTCTCTAGCTTGCATAAGATTGAACACCGCATGTACCTTCAGCAAGCAATGCGAACGAAGGCCTTGCAATATCAATGGCCTGACTTACGCCGTATCGTGTATCGGTCACCTGCGGAATCACCGGCTCGAATCGCGCACAAGCCGACCATTCGCAACATCACGGCCGTACCCCGGACCAAAAGATCATCCGCCCGACCCCTATGGCGTCCGCCCTCAACCGCAGCAATCCCAACCCCTAGGAGCCACCGTATGCACGATATTTGGAACCCTTGGCACGGGTGCACACGCATCAGCGAGGGGTGCGACCACTGCTACATGTTCACCATGGATGCTTCACGGGGTCTTGACGGCGGGGTCGTGCGACGCAACAAGACAACGTTCGACTACCCGCTGCAGCGCACACGCTCAGGCAGCTACAAGGTGCAAAACGGCGAACTCATCCGCATCTGCATGAACTCGGATTTCTTCATCGAAGAGGCCGATCCCTGGCGCGATGAGGCCTGGGATATCATTCGCGCGCGACCCAATGTACGCTTCTTCATTCTCACGAAGCGCCCAGAACGCATGGCCGCATGCCTGCCCGCCGACTGGGGCGCGGGCTGGGAGAACGTCATCCTCAACGTGACCTGTGAAAACCAGAGGCGCGCCGACGAGCGCATCCCGATTCTTTTGGCAACGCCCGCCAGGCACAAGGGCATCATGTGCGCCCCCTTCATTGGGCCAGTGAGTGTCGCCCAATACCTCGGCGATAGGGCAAAGTCGAATGGTACACCACTTGAGCAGGTAATTTGCGGCGGCGAGAACTACGAGGACCCACGGCCGTGCGATTTTGCCTGGGTGCGCAGCCTTGCCGGGGAGTGCCGCGCGCACGACGTTACGTTCGCCTTCATCGAGACGGGGACCCGGCTTGTCGTAAACGGCCGCGAGTATCGAATTCCCCGCGCACTCCAAGCACAGCAGGCGTTCAAATCCGGCGTCGAGTACCAAGGGCGGCCCCTTGCATGGCGCCTGACCGACCCGCTGGGATTCGAGCTGCGCGCCGAGGAACTCTACGTCCCACGCTTCCGCGCCCGCTGCCATACCTGCGGCAGTCACCTCATCTGCAACGGGTGCCGCAACTGCGGCCAGTGCGGTGAGCCCTCAGAAGAGCTTCGCACCTGGGATGATACGCACGATGCCGGCTGACAAGCAGCTTGG
>USJP01000256.1 GCA_900555105.1 uncultured Coriobacteriaceae bacterium
TCTGACGCTGGCGGGTGTCACGCGTGCGCTCTTTGAAATGAGTGTGGGCGGCGTGGGGAGCTTTCCTATGCCGGGTGACAACCTGCTCATGCTGAGTGTGTGCCTTGTCTGTTGCCTGGCTGTCTCCCATTGGCACGGCGATGTCGCGCGGTTTGCCCGCACCGTGGCGGGCAGGGTGTTTGTAACGGGGTTTTCACTCGTCTGCCTTGCTTTTCTGCAGGTCTGCCGCGTACCGGATCCGGTCCTCGGCGCTCAACTGCTCTTTTTTGCCGGCGCTTTTGTGCGCCTGGCGGGTCTTCTCATGCTTGTTGCGGTCTATGTGCGCGTTGACTCCCACGACATGGTGACGCTTGCCGCCCAGGTGGTGTGGGCGCTGGGTGTTTCCGTGGTGCTCGATCTCGTCTTCTTGCTGCTTGCCCCTGTCGGCCTCGCCATTGTGAGCCTCATGCTGCCTCTTGTGGCATGGGTGTGCTTGGACAAGCTCGATGTGACGGCTGACATTTCAGGCGTTGCTGACGGCGCGGCGTCGATGCGCCACTCGCCTTCTTCTCTCGAGTATACGACCGATTGGCACAAGGCGCCCCACGGGGCACCTTGTGCCAAGATGCCCCACCTGCGCTTGTTTACATTCGGTTTGTATGGAGCCGTGGGAGGGCTTGCCTCGAGCCAGGCTCATGCCCTGGCTCCCACCGTGATGGTGCAGCCCTCTCTTTTGCATTCTTGCCTGGTAAACGACTTTGGCCTCGTGTTGGGTGCAGGCGTGCTCATTGTCGGGACGCTGTGGCTCGTTGGGCGCAACGTCGACCCGTTCGCCCTGCGCAGCCTGTTGGTGCCCGCTTTTCTTGTGGCCATATTCCTGGCGCCATTGCTCGCGGGCTTCATGGGGGAGGTCGTGCCGGTGCTCATGGCCCTGTCCCAGGCTTTGTTCTACGGAATGCTCTGGATGTTTCCTAAACCTGCCTCCGCGCACGAGCGGCTGCGTTGGTTTGCGGCGGGTTGCGGCGCCTTCTTCGTGGGCACCCATGCCGGCATGTGGCTTGGCGGAGACTTCCTGCCGGCTTCAGGTGCGGGCGACATCTATATGGTCGTGGCGGCCCTGGCTCTGGCGGCTCTCATCATGGTGGAGTTTGCACCCCGTTTGCTTGGCTCGTACGACGGCGTTGCCCTCACCGACACCTCTGGCACCTCTTTCGATGAGGAGGGGGACGCTCCCGTATGTCCCGAGCCTGCCGAGGCGGCGCTCGAGGCCAACGCGGCTCTGGATGCTCTCGCTGCCCATGCCGCCGATGCTTGGGGTCTTACGCCTCGCGAACGTGCTGTGTTACCGGGACTTTTGCGGGGCCGCAGCGTCGCCTGGGTGGCGGAGAATCTCACCGTGAGCAAGAACACCGTGCACACCCACATGCGCAACATCTATCAAAAAGCGGGGGTTCACTCGCAAGAGGAGCTCATCGACGCCGCCGAGGCGCTGTAGGGCAAAGGGGCGCAGGACGCGAAGAGGGCTTTCCAACCGCGCATGCAAACCGCCCGCCGGCCATTCCGAGTGCTTGCTCAGGATGGTCGGCGGGCGGCTTAGTGTCTGTGGTGGGAAATCAAATGACGCGGTCGCGCCTTACTCGCTCTTGGCCGCGCTCGAGCTTGCCGTAGGCTTGCTGTCGGACGCGGAGCTACCCGACGTCTCCGATGTGTTCTGGCTGGAGGCTTTTGCGCCCTCCGAGCCATCCTTGCCGGCACCGGTTGCGGGGGTAGCCGAGGAGCTGCCGCGTTGGTCGGTGTTGTAGAAGCCGCTGCCCTTGAGCACGATGCCGCTTGCGGAAAACTCACGCGAGGCGACAGCGCCGCAGTCGGGGCATACGACTTCGGGATGCTCGCGCATTCCATGGGAGACCTCGAACACCTTGCCGCAGGACGTGCAGCGATAATCGTAGCGTGCCATTCTTCAGAACTCCTTGCTTGGGTGTGGCCACGTGGGCCGCATGGGTAGGCTTCGTTTGTTTGAAACTACTGTATCCAATGCCATTGGCAAAATTACGGTGGCAGTGTGGGTTCCATATGCTTTACGATAACAAATTGCGCCCGCAGGGCGTTTCTATACAACGGGAGCCGCGACAGGCGGCTGAGAGGCAGGCCACAATGCGCCTGCGACCGAGACGACCGTGCCGGTAATGCGGCACGAGCAGAAAGGGGTTGCATGCCCATGCTCGCAGAGCGATTCGAAGCAGTTCGCAAGTCCGTACCCTTGGTTCACAACATCACGAACTATGTGACCGTCCACGATGTGGCCAACGTTATCATCGCGTGCGGCGGCTCTCCCATCATGAGCGATGAACCCGACGACGTGGAGGACATCACCTCCATTTGCGGTGCGCTCAACATCAACATCGGCACGCTCAACTCCCAGTCCATCCGCGCCATGGTGCTTGCCAGTGCTCGCGCCGAGCAGCTCGGTCATCCCATCGTGCTCGACCCGGTGGGCGCCGGTGCCAGCAAGTTGCGTACCTCCACGGCCTCTACGCTCCTCGCGCAGCGCAAGATTTCCGTCGTGCGCGGCAACATGAGCGAGATCAAGGCCCTTGCTGCCGGTACCTCCACCACGCGCGGCGTCGACGTGGCTGCCGATGACGTGGTCACTACCAGCAACCTCGACGAGATGGTGCGCTTCGTGCGCCAATTCAGCGCCGCGTCGGGCTCCATCGTTGCGGCTTCTGGCGTCATCGACCTGGTAAGCGACGCCGAGCATACCTACGTCATCTCCAACGGCCACCGTCTCATGGGTCAGATTACGGGTTCTGGCTGTATGCTGAGCGGTGTTGTGGGCGCCTATATTGCGGCGAACCCCGACAATATGCTCGAAGCCGTTGCGTCAGCCTTCTGCATGTACGGCCTGGCCGGCAAGTTTGCCGCCGACCGCGCCCTTGAGGAGGGCGTCGGCAACGCGACGTATTCGAACTATCTCATCGACGAGGTCTTCAAGATGACTGCCGACAAGGTGGAGCAGGGCGCCATCTATGACCTCCTCTAAATGGACCCACGTCGAGCGGGGCAGCGCCGCGTATGGAGATGCTCTTCGCCGCTGCCTTGCGGTCTATGCCGTGACTGACCCCCGTTGGCTCGGTGGACGACGTCTTTGCGATGTCGTTGAGCAGGCCATCTTGGGTGGGGCGACGTTCGTGCAGCTGCGCGAGAAGGACGTCAGCCATGCCCGGCGCTGCGAGCTTGCCCGCGATGTCCTTGCCGTGTGCCGCGCCCACAAGGTTCCCTTTGTGGTGAACGATGACGTCGAGTGCGCACTTGAGGTGGGGGCCGACGGCGTCCATGTGGGCCAGTCGGATCTTGCCTGCGCTCAGGCTCGGGAGATACTGGGGCCCGACGCGATCGTTGGCGTGAGTGCCGATAACCCCGCCCAGGCGCTGGTTGCTTACGAGGCGGGTGCCGATTACCTGGGATGTGCGGTCTACGCCACACCTACCAAGGGCGATGCCGAGCACGTGGGTCTGGCGGGCCTTGCTCAGGTTGTGTCCGCC
>USJP01000257.1 GCA_900555105.1 uncultured Coriobacteriaceae bacterium
AGAATGCCGGCTCTACCGGGTGGACCACGTTGGCCGCCACCGACTCGGCCGCCATGGCGGCGCATACGATGGGGAAGGAGGGGCGACGCCAGCGGAGCTTGTCCGCCTTGCGGGCGGTGTCGGTGACCCCAGCCTCAGCGGGCTTTCTTTGTGTGCGCCTGGTTTCCGTATTGGCGGAGTCGGTGAGGGGTGACATCTGGTCGGGCTGTTCGGACATGTGGGCACTCTTTCGGGGGCGTTTCGCGCTGTCGGCGCAGTAGGGCGGGATGTAGGGACGTGCAAAAATGGTCCAGAATGCACGTTCGTCAGCCAATCATGCACCACGTACCATTCTGCACCTTTTTTCGAGACCCATTCTGGTCCATTTAGCACGATTCGCGGTAAGAGCAGGGATGCCGCGCGTCATTAGGGCCTTTTGCCTCGCTAGATCCAGACCCCCAAGACGGGCACGAACCAGTTGCTTTTCTCGGTTGGGCGATATATGACCTCATAGCCCTTGTAGCTGAAGTGGCACCAGTCGACGTCGCCCACCAGCTGGCCTTCCGCGAGACTTGCGGGTTCGCTTCCTACGAGGGAGAACGAGACGTCGACGGCGTTTCCCGCGTTGGTGATGAACGAGCCCTGCACGTACGTCGCTACTCCGTTTGTCTCGCGCGTGCCGTATGAGGCGACCTCATTGACGGTGACGTTGACGATGTGCTCGCGTGAATTCAGGTCGGCGCAAGCATCACGGTTCTTGGGGAACCTACACATGTCCCATACCTGGCCTGGCTCGGCCCAGCCATGCGCCGCGGTATACATGCTTCCCTGTGTATGCTGGTAGTCCGCCTCGTATTCCGCGAACGTATACGGAAAAGCACCTGCTCCCAAAGCGATCGACGCAGACATACCAAAGACGATTGCAGCAACGGAAATCTGCTTGAGCATGGGCACTCCTCTCATGGGGTGGAGCCTCCGCATATGTCAGGAAGCCTGCTTATTGTACAGGGCGTCGTTGTGGGAGAGCAGGTAGACACGGTACTGGTTCATGCTAATGCCTTCTTGCTTGGAGTGCTCGGCCAGGGAGCGGTGAAGGCTGCGCGGTATCCGCCGCTTGAATTGGCCCGAGTACTCCTCGAGGCTGTCGGGCTCGTGTATTTCGATGCTTTCTTCGATTGCGGCCTCCAGCCATGCCTTCTTGGCATCCAACGCGTTGGCAACCGCAGCGTCGATGGTGTCGCCACATGTAATGCAGCCGGGCGGGTCGGGGAAGGAGGCGGCGAACCCACCTTCATCCTTGTCCTCGATGATCTCCATTCGGTAGTTCATGTGCATATATTCATCAAGCGTTTTCATTATTGCTGACCTCGCTTCCGACGATTTGGCGCACCATTTCGATGCAGGTTACCATGCCGGTGATGAATGAACTTGATTGTGATTGCAATCACTCGTTCCTTCAAAAAGCACTATTTACCAGCTCAATCCCTAAATAAGGGGTCCCTGAATATTCCCTTTTGAACAAGAAACTGTCCCTTGTTTAGGGCTATCGAGTTTGATGCGGCGCTGTCTACTTTTATCTCAGCGCGACGGTGAAGGTGCCTATGGGCATCGCCGCCAGCCTGTATACAAACGAGATTCAAAGGAGCGCAGACATGGAGCAGCAGTGCAACATCACTCGACGCACCCTTATGGGGGCTGCTGGGGTTGCTGTGGCGGGGGCCGCAGTTGCTAGTACGTCGCTTGGCGCTGGGGCGCGGCCTGCATTGGCCGATATGGCCGACGGTACGCCTGAAGGTACGTATGCTCGTCGCAGCAGTGGCAAAGAGCAGTTCGCCATCGCACCGGCGAAGAAGTCTGATCTTGGTGAACCCGACGAAAGCTGCGACTGGTTGGTCATCGGTGCTGGCAACACGGGTCTCTTCGGTGCCATTCACGGACTCGAGCTGGGCATGGATACGGTTTTGCTTGAGGCTGGCGAGTACACGGGCGGCGGCGGCGCCGGCACTGAGGCCACACAGCTTTTCAATGACAGCAAGTACCTTCAGGAATCCGGCACTGAATGCGGCAACTTCTTCGATATCTACCACTACTTCGGTGTGCAAAACGCCTGGCTTAACGACGGCTTGCTTTTTTCGAACTATGTTAAGCACAATCACGGCCCGCATGACTGGCTCTACGACCATGACTTCCCCACGGTGTTCTGCTCGGCGGGTGGGCTTGAGGCACCGGTCGGCGGCGTCATGTACGAGGGTATCGGCTCAGGCGTGAATGCCTTTATTACCAAGACGTTTACCGAAGAGGGCGGCCGTCTCATGACTCAGACGTGCGCTACGCAATTGGTTGTGAGCGATGACGGTGCGGTTGTTGGCGCCCTGGCCAAGAAGGCTGATGGTTCTCAGATTTATATTTCCGCCAGGAATGTCTTCCTTGGTACAGGTGGCTTCGGTACCAATCCTGACATGGTCGCCTACTATATCGGTGAGGCGGGAACTGTCGCTTACAAGCGCGATGAGCAACTTGGCATCCATCACAACGGCGACGGCATTTGCATGGCGCTTGGCGTGGGTGGCGTGGAGTCGCAAGAGATGTGGTGCGCGGCTGTGGGTCAGGGTTCACCTGCTAATTTCGAAGATGATCCTTGGGACGGACCCGTCGATTGGGCTGGGCGCGAGCCGTTCTTGTGGGTGAACGAGCGCGGCAAGCGTTTGGGCGACGAGCATTGGCAGTCCATTTCCTCGACGTTTGGAATCGCATATCGCCAGACGGGCGGTTACTACTGGAACGTCTTCGATCAGGACACCGTAGAGCGCATGCAGACCCAGCCGTTCATCATGGGTTCTCGTTGGGTTATTGCGCCCGAGGGCGATGGTGACCCCATCCCCGAGATGGGCGATGTGCTGGCGGCCCACAGTGGTAATGGCGGCGTAGTAAAGGCCGATACGCTCGAGGAACTCGCTGAGGCTTGCGGTATTGACTATGACGGTCTTGCCGCCACGGTTGAGCGTTATAACGGTTTCTGCGAAGCAGGCGAAGACCAGGACTTTTACAAGGACCCCTCTTGTTTGTTCCCAGTCGCCACTGCACCGTTCTATGCCGTTAAGCAGGTGCCCACTTGGTTCTCCACACTGAACGGCGTTGTTGTGGACGAGGATCTGCATGTACTTGACGAGAAGGGCTATCCGATTTCTGGCCTTTATGCCGGTGGTGCCGATGCGTCTCAGTTCTTTATGACCGAGTACAACCATCACTTTGGTGGTTCGTGCTCTGCGTTCAGCTATTTCTGCGGTTGGTATGCCGCTGAAGTTGCCAGCAAGTCGCTTCAGTAGCCTGTGCGTCGGCGGGGCCTGGCATTGCGTGCAAAGGCCTAGGCCCCGCTTCGCATCGTACGTATCGAAAGGGGCTTGAGATGGAACTTACGAGGAAGACTTTTCTAACGGGTGCCGCAATGGGCATGGCCACTACGTACGCCGCCGCTTTGGCTGCGGGTCCGAGCGCTGCGCGTGCTGCCTCTCCCTCGGAGGACGATGGCGACTGGCTTGGCG
>USJP01000258.1 GCA_900555105.1 uncultured Coriobacteriaceae bacterium
ACACGCGCTCTCGTCACCGCCCGCGACATCATCGCGCTGTGGGTCGCCCGCATGGTCATGAGCTCGCTGTACTTCACGCACGAGATCCCCTTCCATGACGTCGTGATCTACCCCACGATTCTGGCCAAGGACGGCAGCCGCATGTCCAAGTCCAAGGGCAACGGCGTCGACCCCATGGACCTCATGCGCATGTACGGCGCCGACGCAATGCGCTTTGGCCTGCTTGGCCTGGTCACCACGAACCAGGACGTGCGCTTCGACGCCGACATCGACAAGAAGACGAAGGAGTTCCTGGGGTCGCCCCGTACCGAGGCTGCCAAGGCGTTCGTCACGAAGATCTACAACGCGAGCCGTTTTGTGCTCTCCAACATCGAGGAGGGCTTCGAGCGCCTCGATCCCAAGGTGCAGTCCAACGCCGATGCCTGGATCTTCTCGCGTCTGGGCAAGCTCGTGCGCGACGTGCCCGCCCTGCTTGACGAGTACCTCTTCGCCGACTACGCCCGCGCCCTGTACTCGTTCTTCTGGAACGAGCTGTGCGACTGGTACATCGAGTGCTGCAAGGCTCCGATGCGTGCCGAGGGCCCGCAGCGCGTACAGGTTCTGAGCAACCTGCTCTTTGTCCTCGATGCCTCCCTGCGCCTGCTTCACCCTGTCATGCCGTTCGTCACGGAGTTCATCTGGCGCCAGCTTCCCCATTGCGCCGACGAGACCTCTGAGATGCTCATGCTTGCCGCTTGGCCCAAGCCCGAGGATTACGAGGGCTGGATCGACGAGGAGGTCGAGCGCTCTTTCGAGCTGCTCCGCGCCGTCGTGGGCGCCGCTCGTTCCACCAGGGCCCGTTACGCCATTTCGCCCAAGCAGGAGCTCAACGTCTGCGTGCGTGCCGCTGAGCAGGACTGCGCTCGACTTCAGGCCCAGCTGGCCACGGTCTGCGAGATGGGCCGTCTCTCCAACCTCACCGTGGGTGTCGACGTCGCCAAGCCTGCGGGCTCGGTCATGAGTGTCGAGTCCGGCCTCGAGATGTTCATCGAGCTTGCCGGCCTCGTCGACCTGGGTGCCGAGGCAGCGCGCCTCACCAAGCAGGTCGAGGCTCAGAAGAAGGAGCTGGCAGGTGTCGAGAAGACGCTTTCCAACCCCGGCTTCGTCGCCAAGGCCGCCCCTGAGGTCATTGCCGCCAAGCAGGAGCGCAAGGCTGCTCTTGTCGAATCCATCGCCGTTCTGGAGGCACAGATCAGTGAGCTGGGCTAGTCCTTTCGCGCTTCAGGCAGCCGAAAGGCTGCCCTTTGCGCAGGCCATAGAGCGTATCGAGGCGTCGTTGCGATTCGGCATCGACCCCTCGCTCGCGCCGATTCGCCGCCTGCTTGCCGAGCTCGGCCATCCTGAGTACTCCTATGAGTGCGTTCAGGTGGCCGGCACCAACGGCAAGACGTCGACGTCGCGCTACACTGCGGCCCTGCTCCATGCAAGGTCGGTCTTTACACGAGTCCGCACCTTGTGAGCTACACGGAGCGCGTGGAGGTCGACGGTGAGCCGGTGGGGGAGGAGCTCTTCGCCCTCGGCGTGAGCTACGCCCTTGCCGCCTGGGAGCGCATTGCCGCTCGCGATGAGGACATGCGCACCCAAGGCGTCACGGAGTTTGAGCTCCTTACTGCGGCGGCACTTGTGATGTATGCGCTTGAGGGCGTGAACTACGCCGTCTTGGAAGTCGGGCTGGGTGGTCGTTGGGACGCGACGAGCGCCGTTCCCACGGTTGGCTGCGCGCTTACGGGTGTCGCTCTCGATCACACGGCGATTCTGGGCGACACGCTCGCCAAGATTGCTCGCGAGAAGGTCGCTGTCATCCATCCCGGGATTCCGGTTGTGCTTGGCCCCTCGGCAGTCAGTCCCGCCGAGGTGCTCGAGGTTGTCTCTGAACGCTGCGAAGACACCGATGTCAGGCCCTGCGTCGTGTCGGATGCAAGTCACCCCGCCGTGTGCGGCCCCGATTTTATCGCCTCTGACGCCGACCTCACGACGTTTGCCGTCCGCCCGTGCACGGATGATGATGGTGTCGTCTCCTTTGACGTCCATGTGGCGGTTGATGTTCCCGACGTCGGCTTCATTGAGGCTGACTACCCGCAGATGACGGTGCGTGGGCCCGTCTATCAGCCCCAAAACGCCGCATGCGCGCTCTCGCTTGCCACGGCGGTCCTTGCCAGACCCATTCCTGCCGCCATTGCTCGTCAGGCCCTTCTGGCCTGTCCTGTGCCGGGGCGCTTCCAGACGCTGCGCACTGAGCCCCTCGCCATCGTTGACGCGTGTCACAACCCCCAGTCGGCCGAGGCGTTCTGCGATGCGGTGCGTGCGGCGTTCCCGGATGCGGCAAGCCGCCCCACGCTTCTCATCGGCGCGCTGGCCGACAAGGACCATGCGGGCATCGTTGAGCGCGTCGTGCCACTCTTCAACCGTGTTGTGGTGACGCAATCCGACAGCGGCCGCGCCTTCCCGGCGGTCGACCTCGCGGCTGAGATCGAGAGCCTCTGCGGTGTCAAACCTGCCGCTGTGTATGGGGATGCCCGCTCTGCACTCGACGCTTTGTGTGGAGAATCTTTCATCGCCTGCGGAACGATTACGTTGATAGGGGAGATAGCCGCGATTCTCGCGTAGCTTTTGGTACAATCCGCTATCAGTGTCTTTCGAAAGGATCGCTGATGTCTGAACTCATCAACATACTCTTTACCCCGCAGGTCCAGATGGTTCTCACGCTCATCGGCGTGATTATCGTCTTCCTCTATCTCCTGTCGATTCTCTACGTCATCAAGGACGCTCGCGCCCGTGGCTCGGCAGCATGGTGGGCATGGGGCATCGTCTCCATCGTCCCGCTTGCGGGTCTTGTGGCCTACCTGGTGCTGCGCCCCTCCTCCTATGCCATCGACCGCGATGAGCAGGAGCTTGAGATTGCCCTGCGCGAGCACGAGCTGCAGCACTACGGTTCTTGCCCCACCTGTGGCGCGCACATTGACCGCGACTTCATTGTGTGCCCCATCTGTGACACGCAGGTGCGCAACGTCTGTCCCAACTGCCACCGTCCGCTCGATGCCGACTGGCAGGTGTGCCCCTACTGCAGGACGCACGTCCGCTAAGGCAGCGCTGTAAGGCTCTTCATAGCATGAAAGTAAAGGGGCTGTAACAAAAGCCCCTATAACGAATTCAAGCCCCGCTCGGACCATTCCGGTCCGGGCGGGGCTTTTGGTTGCCTGCCCCTCAAAGGCGACGAAAAAGGGGCCCTAGGCCCCTGCCTTCTCCCTGTGCCTCACCTCCGGCTTGGGGTGGGCGAAGGCGTGCAGCTTCCGTATGTTGTGCCCCGCCGCGACGAGCCTGAACTCCAAGGTGCACTTCTCCAGGCCCCTGAGGGTGAACCTCGTGAAGCCGAAGTCCCGCTTGATGTCGCCGAAGACCGTCTCGACGTCGGTCGACCTGCGTTTTTTGAGCTCCTCGCCCCTTTCGG
>USJP01000259.1 GCA_900555105.1 uncultured Coriobacteriaceae bacterium
TCTCTTGTGAACCGCAACCTTCTCGTTCGCTCGCTCAGTGGTGCGTTCTACGTTGCTCTCAACATCGCTGCCATCTTCTTGGGCGGTAGGTGGCTCGCACTTTTGATGGCCCTTACTGCGGGTGTGTGCTGCTGGGAGTTCTTCCGGCTCATGCGTTCCGACGGCAAAGTGCCCAACCAGATCGTCGGCATCCTCTTCGCCGTGCTCATGCCGCTCGTGGCACTTGTGAACCCGTTCCTCCTTGAGGGTCTCATCTTCCTGCTCATTTTGGTTCTGGGCTTCTGGTATGTCATTGACCAACACGCCCGCATCACCGACGTCGCCGTCACGGGATTCGGTTCTCTGTACACGGGCTTCACGCTCTCTGCCCTGGTCGCTATTAGGTGCTCCACTGAGATGCCCAACGATGCCGCCGTCATCTTGTGCTTGGGCGTCATGGCATCCGTTTGGTTCAACGACGCCTTCGCTTACCTGGTGGGCAGCGCCATCGGCAAGCACAAGATGGTTCCCGCCATCTCCCCGAAGAAGAGCTGGGAGGGTTTCATTGGCGGCCTGTGCGGCTCGCTTCTCGTGTGGTGCCTGCTGCTTCTCTTCCCTGAGACCGGCATCACACCGTTCGTCGCCGTCTTCTGTGGCCTTGCGTGCGGTGTCGTCGGCGTCATCGGCGACCTTGTGGAGTCGCGCATCAAGCGCGGCGCCGGCGTCAAGGATTCCGGCAACCTCATCCCGGGTCACGGCGGCCTGCTCGACCGCTCCGACTCCATGCTGTTCGTCGCCATCGCGGCATATTTCATCCTCACGTTGATGGGGGTCATCTAGATGAGCTTCGATGCAAAGCCGCGCGCTCGCGGTGTCGTTCCCGCCCCAGGCCAGGTCTTTGACCGTCCATGCCCGCTTAAGGTCGTTCTTCTCGGTGCGACGGGCTCCATCGGCCGTCAGACGGTCGACGTCGTGCGCCGCAATCCTGACAAGGTCGAGCTTGTCGCTGTGGCAGCCCGAACGAGTGCCGACGAGCTTGTGGGTCTTGCCCGCGAGTTCCCCACTATCCGTCACATCGCCCTGGCCGAGGAGTCCCTCAAGGCGACGTTTGCCGCCGATGTACTGCCTGCTGGCTGCGAGGTCTCGTTCGGCCGCGAGGCTGTGGACGCCCTTGCCTGCCTTTCCGAGGCCGACTGCGTCCTCAACGCCCTCGTGGGCTTCTCTGGTATGCGTGCCAGCTACAATGCGCTTTCATGCGGCCATGAGCTGGCCCTTGCGAACAAGGAGTCCCTCGTCGTGGCCGGCGACCTCATCATGCCCCTGGCGCGTCCCGGTAAGCTCCTCCCGGTTGACTCCGAGCACTCTGCCATTTTCCAGTGCTTTTTGGGCAACGACCCCTGGGAGGCCGAGCGCATCTGGCTCACCGCCTCCGGCGGGCCTTTCTTTGGCAAGACGCGCGAGGAGCTGCTTCACGTCGACGCCAGACAGGCGCTCAACCACCCCAACTGGTCGATGGGCGCCAAGGTCACGACCGATTCCTCCACGCTCATGAACAAAGGTCTCGAGGCAATCGAGGCGCACCATCTCTTCGACGCACCGTTTTCGATGATCCATCCCGTCGTGCAGCGCCAGAGTGCCGTCCACTCCATGGTCGAATATTCCGACGGCTCGGTCATTTCGCACATCGGTGCGGCCGACATGCGCGTGCCCATCCAGTACGCGCTGAGCTTCCCGGCGAGGTGGAGCAAGCCTACGGCATCGCTCGACTTTGCCGCGCTGGGCCACATTGATTTCGCCGAGCCCGATTACGAGACCTTCGGCTGCCTGCGCCTTGCCCTTGAGGCAGGCGAGCGCGGTGGCATCCTGCCCTGTGTCCTCAACGCCTCCGACGAGATTGCTGTCGACGCGTTCCTCCATGGCCGCATCGCGTATCTCGATATCGAGCGCGTCGTAGGACGCACGCTTGAGACGTTCGAGGCCGATCGTGTCGAGTCGCTTGAGCAGCTCGAAGACGTAGACGCACGAGCGCGTGCCGAGGCCGCACGGGTCGTCTCGGAACTGTAACTGTACCTGCGACCTACAAGGCGGCATCGAGGTTTTGAACACCATCGTAACTGTGCTGTGTTTCCTGCTCATCCTGTGCGTCATCGTCGTCGTGCATGAGGGCGGGCACGCCCTGGTCGCCCGTCTCACGGGCATGCGTGTGACCGAGTTCTACGTGGGTATGCCCTATGGCCCCGAGAAGTCGCATGTAAGCAAGCACAGCGGCATCCGCTACGGCGCGACGCTCGCGCTTCTGGGCGGTTACACGCGCATCTGCGGCATGGCGTTCTCGCAGGACAAGCGCATGGCGCTCGCGCTCGCGCTCGTTAACGCGCGCGGCCGTCTCACCACCGACGAACTCGCCTTGGCGCTGGATTGCGACCCGACCGACGCACAGGCACTTATCGATGCCCTCGTTGACCTGGGCAGCATTGAGCCCGTGTATGAGACGGGCGTTCGTCGCCATCGCAAGGAGACGCCCCTGGCATACCGCACGGTTGCCCGCGACGAGCGCGGTCTCACGGCCCGCGACCGCGGCAACTCGCTTGCCAAGTCGGTCGCCCACAAGGCAGGGGAGCCCTTCGACCCTGCGATGTCGCCCGACGACTTCCTTGCCGCCGAGCTCACCCACACCTACGCAGGTAAGTCGTTCATCCGCCGCGTGGCCGTGCTCGTGGCAGGCGTGGTCTTCAACCTGCTACTTGCCTTTGTAATTCTCACTTGCTGCTATTCAGCCATGCATGTGCAGCAGTTCTCTCTCGAGGTCGAGTCTGTTGTTGCCGGAAGCTCCGCTGAGCAGGCGGGCATGCAGGCTGGGGACGCCATCCTCGCTGTTGCCGGCACACCTGTTGCGCAGTACGGCAGCGTCAACGACCTCTCAGCCGCGTTCGACTCAGATGACTCCGTCTCCCTCGACTATAGGCACGCAGGGGAGGAAGAGGTCAGGCATGCCGACCTCACCCGGTCCGAGGAGTCCGGCGTGGGTCTGTCCATGCGCATCTATCTCGTCGATGGACCCGATCGCATCGCATTGCCCGACGCCGTGCGTGCCTCGGTGGCCTATATCGGCACGGTTGCCTCGTCGGTTCTCAGCCTGCTCAACCCCAGCGAGGCGCCCGAGGTGCTGAGTCAGTCGAGCGGCGTGGTGGGCATCGCGCAGATGACCTCGCAGGCCGTCTCCACCGGCCCCTTCGACATCATCGTGTTGCTTGCGGCTCTCTCGGTGTCGCTGGGCTGGATGAACCTGCTGCCCATTCCGCCGCTTGACGGCGGCAAGCTCGTTCTCGAAGTCATCGGCCGCATCATCGGCCGTGAGGTGCCCGTGTGGGTGCAGGGGGCGCTGTCGCTCATCGGCATTGCAATCGTGCTGGCCCTCTTCGT
>USJP01000260.1 GCA_900555105.1 uncultured Coriobacteriaceae bacterium
CCCCCTCTTCGTCAGGGCATGTGAGCCTGCATGGTTGCGCCGGAGCGCGCCCTAAGGCCTGATTCCTAGATGACGTGGAAGGTCAGGCTGGCCTCGACGGGGGAGACGACGCCGTCGGCCGTGCGGGCACGGACGATCATCTTGTAGTCGCCGGCCTGGTCGAAGGAGGTCTCGAAGCGCCAGTTGACCCAGCGGTCGGCCGTGGCGCCCTCGGTGGAGCACTCGGTCCAGGTCTGCCCGCCGTCGAAGGAGAACTCGACTGCCTCGATGGGGCTGCCCAGGTCGTCGGCGACGCCCTCGAAGGTGATGGAGTTGCCGGCCAGGAACACGCAGCCGTCGGCGCTGTTCATGATCTCGACCTTGTTGCGCCACATGGGGTCGACGCTCTGCATGTCGGGCTCGGCCTTCTCAGCGGTGAGCTTGATGTCAACGATGTTGCGCGTGAAGTAGCGGGCCACGGTCTCGGGCATCCAGAGCTGGACGGAGGGGCCCTCCTCGCTGCGCAGCCTCTCGCCGTTCACCTCGTAGACGAGCATAGCGTCGTGCTCGAGGGCGTAGCGCAGGGGCATGGGCTCGCCGAAGCCGTCGGTGCCGTAGGCGGTGAGGGTGTTGACGCCCTCGTCGAGCTCGGCCATGTTCACGACGGCTGCCAGGGGCACGCCCACGACGGCGGCCTGGCCGAAGGGGGCGCCGGTGGCGCAGGAGCACGCCACGGTGTCCATGACCGACTGGTCCTCCATCTCGGCGAGGTTCACCGTGAAGCTCTTCTTGATGTTGCCGCCCACGTTGATGAAGTAGGTGGCCTCGGCGTTGTGGGCGCCGGGGGCGACGAGCTCGTTGGCGGGCTTGGAGCACATCGAGGTGATGGCCGTGCCGAAGACGTTGAAGAGGTCGTCGTTGGGGGTCACGCCCTCCTGGTTGAAGGTGAAGGTGCCCTGAAGGTTGGCGACCTTGACGTAGTCGGCCTCCTCGAGGGTGAGGACGTGGTTGGAGTCCTGGGGCTCGGCGTTGTCGGCGACCTGGTTGTCGGCGGTGGCGCTGTTGGCGAGGGCCATGCCGGCCACGCCGAGCAGCAGAGCGCTGCTAGCCGCACCGGCGGCGAGAATGTTCTTCTTCATCGGGGGCTCCTTCTACTCGTTGTTCTCAAGGCCGGTGGAGTACTGGATCGGCAGGTCGTAGTCGCCGAAGCGGACGACCTCGTCAGCGGAGGGCAGGACGGACTTGGCGTTGACCATGACCTCGTGCGTGCTGAAGCTGACCTCGCCCTCCTCGGTGGTGGCGCGCACCATCAGGCAGTAGGCGCCGTTCTCCTCGGGCGTCCACTCGAAGGTCCACCAGAGCCACTTGTTGACGTCGTACTCGCCGACCTCATAAGCGGTCCAGGTGTTGCCGTGGTCCATCGAGAACTCGATTGTCGAGACGTGGTGGTCGAAGGCGTCGGCGTAGCCCTGGAAGGTGTAGGGCTTGCCGGTCTCGATGATGAGGCCCTCAGGCGTGCCGCAGATCGTGGCGTTCGGGCGGTTGACGTGCTCGCCGTCCTTGTTCTTCTGACCGCAGTCGCGGCCCTTGCTCATGTCATCGGTGGAGACGATGTAGCCGGAAGGCTGCTTGCTGAAGACCTGGGCGTCGTAGCCCTCGACCCAGTTGGTGCAGGGGAAGCCGCGGCTGGCGTCGAGGTACTGGCCGTCCATCTTGTAGACCAGGTACTCCTCGGGGAGCTTGGAGACCATGACGCCATTCTTGGAGGAGCCGTCGGCGCGGACGCAGCGGATGGAGTTGGTGCCCTCGAGCATGCCGCCGGCCTTCTCGATGAGCCAGCTCACGGGGATGCCGGTGATCTCGGTCTGGCCGATGCCGCCGCCGCCGACGGGGTTGAGGTCGCAGACCATCTTGGAGGGCTTCGTCACCACGACGCCGGCCTCCTCGGCCTCGGCGATGAGGTCGACGAGCTTGGCGGTGTAGGGCTCGGGCACGTTGCCCTCGATGGTGATGGTCCACTCCTCCATCATGCTCATGGGGAGCTCGAGGTCGAGAGCCGCGGCGCTGCAGGCGTAGCGCATGTGGTCGTAGTAGCCGTGAACGAAGTCGTAGCTGTAGAGCTCGTCCATGCTCTGGACCTTGTCCTGCGTGACGCTGAAGTCGCCCTCAACGTTCTCGATGGTCGTGATGCTGTCGCCCAGGGCCTTGTACTTCACGTTGTCCCAGAGCTGCATGCCCTGGCCGTCGCCCGTGGCGGAGTGGCAGGAGCCGCAGTCGCCGCCCATGGCCTTGAACATGTCGGCGTTGCGGGAGTGCTCGTGGATGCCGTGGATCAGGCGGCCGAACTCGTCACCGTTGTCGCGGTGGCATGAGATGCACTGGTTGACGTCGCTGTAGGTCTCGAGGGCCTTGTTGGGCAGCGTGGCGTGGCGGTAGGGCATGTCCATGATCAGCTGGTTCAGATCATAGTGGCACGACAGGCAGCCCTTGTTGTCGGCATCGAGGTAGTAGGTGTTGTACGAGATCGTCCAGCTCTGCTGCATCCAGTGGGGGCACTCGTACTCGGTGGGGGTCAGCTGGACGAGCTTGCCGTTGGGGAGCTGACGGATCTCGGGGGCGTACTCCACCGCGATCTGGTCCCACTTGTTGTAGTTGTCGATGATGTATTCCTTGCCGGGATACTCGGCGTCGCCGTCGGGCACCTCAGTGTGGACGATCGCCGCGGCGGTGGCGGCCGAATGCCGGCGCCATCATGACGCTCGTCGTCGCAAGAACGGCTACCATGCCGGCGACAGTGGCTGCGCGCCTCGTTGCCTTCCTCATGTTCCCCTCTTTTCCCTCTGCGCTCGAGCCACGGGCTGTTGCTCGACGCTTTCTCATGTCTTCTTCTGCGTGCCCGTTTTAAAGAACAGTAGGGAGAACCAAGCCGGTCCCCATCAACGTAAGTGGGCGAACTTACAGGTTTGCTTCAGTTTTTGGCATCAACCTTTTTGGTTGGCAGCATGGTTTCTTTTGCAGGGGGTAATGAAAAATGCCTGCTAGATTGCATATTCACTTTACGATTTCGTTAATATTGCGTTTAGAAAATGTGAATGGACATTTTCTGTCCTTTCGCGCACAATGTCACCAAGGGTTAAGTGTTAAGGGGTGCCCGGGTACTGTCACCACGCATGCGGCGCGCCGGGGCGCCAGGGGAGAGGCCTCATGTCGATGTCCAAACGGGACATTAATCTTTGCGCGGTCTTTGCGGCCATTGGACTGACTGTCAATATCACGTGGTGCACGCTTGTGGGCCATACGTCGGGATTTGCCGAGGCCCTGTCGGGTTTTGGCACGCCCGTCAATCCGCGTGCCTTTTTTCTTTCTCTCTGTTAGACCACCGTTGACATAAGTTGTCCGCCCCTCCCTGTAGGATG
>USJP01000261.1 GCA_900555105.1 uncultured Coriobacteriaceae bacterium
GGCGTAACTGCCTTCTGCGAAAAACCGCTCTTCCCCTCCGAGCTGCGTCGCGTTTTGGCCGAACCGTTCCATGGGGAGGTTGCCGGTGAGCTGCCCCAGCCAGAGCCCGTCGACCTCACGGGAAAGAACATCCTGCTGGTGGAAGACAACGAGCTCAACCGTGAGATTGCAGTCGAGATCCTCAAGGGCGCGGGCTTTGTGGTGGATACCGCCGAAAACGGCGAGACCGCCGTTCAGATGATGGAGCAGGCGCCGGCCGGACAGTACGACCTGGTTCTGATGGACATCCAGATGCCCGACATCGACGGGTACGAGGCAACGCGACAGATTCGTGCCATGAGGGACGTGCGCAAGGCCAACATCCCGATCTTTGCCATGACGGCAAATGCCTTTGAGGAGGACCGCCAGAATGCGCTGAACGCCGGCATGAACGGCCACATTGCAAAGCCGCTGGACATCCCGCATCTGCTGCGCGTACTGGAGGATGCGCTGAGCTGATAGCGGCTTCCTTTCGCGAAGCTTGCAGGAACCACCACGGCTGGCCGATTCCCCGCACAACAAGCGCCCCGATGCACGCATGGCCCGCCTCGCCGCCCCGCCCGGGGCGTCGGCAGCAATACCGCGCCCCATTATGTTTTTACTGCATTACCTGCGTGAATTCTTCGAGGTTGCGGACACGCCCCTGCCTCTCCTTCTCCCCGAGCCCAACCTGCGGTACGCTACCATGCGCATGTATACACACAATACTACTGGGCAGGAGGAGGCGACATGAACGTTGTGCTTGCAAGGCGTGTTTTGTGGCTGCTCCCCCAGCCTGGTGGCGAGCTGCCTGCTGGAGTCACATGCGGCAGGCTCGCGCGTCTCGTAGAAGAGATTCTGGGCGACACAATCGAGCGTTATCCTGACGGACGCATGCTTATCTGGGGCATTGCGCGCCATGATGGTTACAACATTCCCGAATATCCCATGGCGGGATGCGGTGACGTCCGTGAGTTCTTAGAAGACGAAGGCGTCCGCAACGTTCCCGACTGGTACGAGCGGCACCTGGGCATCTCGCGCGAGGACTATGACGCGATTTGGAAGTATGAGCTGGTCATGGTGCGCAACCAGGCCTTTTGGCGCCGCGTCTTTCAGGTTCCTACTGCCGTGTCACAGCAAGCGTCATCCCTTGGTGAAGCATATCTCGAGGAGCTGCGCTCCTGGCTCGCATTCGCCCTGGGCAACGAGAGCGTGTCCGGCGACCCCGGCTTTTTAAAAGGTAGAGGAGAACATCGCCCATGCAGGCAACCCCTGGTAAGAAGACTCTCGTCATCGCTGAGAAGCGCACGGTGGGCAAGGTGCTGGCGCGCCATTTGGGATGCACGAAAGATCGTGGCACCTGGATCGAGGGCGCAGCCTACGACGTCGTATGGGCTCAGGGGCACCTCATGCGGCTGCTTCTGCCCGAAGAGTATAAAGAGCATCCCGAGTGGTCTAGCTCGGGCGCAAAGCTGCCCATCGATCCGGGCAGCGACGGATGGCGATGGAAGTCGCCTGATGGCGGCGCTGCGGCTGAGCAATTCAGCTGCATGGCTGAGCTGCTGCAAAACGGGTTGTATGGGCGTGTTATTCACGCATGCGACCCCGATCGAGAAGGGCAAGCCATTGCCGACTTGGTGCTGCGCGAGCTGGGTTGCACGCTGCCCGTGGACAGGCTTTGGTGCTCTTCGCTTGAAGATGCGGCCCTGGCAAAGGCCTTTGACCACCTGAAGCCCAACACCGACTACCGCGGGTTGCTTGAGTCGGCAATCCTGCGTTCCAAGTCCGACTGGCTGGTTGGCATGAACGCCAGCCGCCTCTATTCGCACACTTTAAGGTCAGCCCAAAGTGTGGGACGCGTGCGCACGCCCACGCTGGCCCTCGTGGTGGCGCGCGACCGCGCCATCGAGGCGTTCTCGTCTGCCGAATCGTACCGCGTGGCGCTCAATCTGGGAGACGGCCTTGTCGTTCTCGGCGAGCCCTGCGCTTCGCAGAAGGAGGCGAAAGACCGACTCAATGCCGTCAAGAAGACGCGTGCGACGGTTGCTGATGTTCAGAGGAAGAAGGCGACGGAAGGCTCCCCCACCCTGCTCAACACGACCGGCGCTCAGAAGCTTGCCAGCGAGCGCTTCGGCATGAGTCCCGACGCATGCGACAGAGCCCTGCAAAGCCTTTACGAGCGCGGCCTCATCACCTATCCGCGCACGGACTCGTGCTTTGTGAACACCGAGGACGGCGAGGGCCTCGAGCAGCTTATCCGCCTGGTGAGCACCCCCGAGCATGTGGGCACAGATACGGCGAAAGCATTTGGCAGCATGTTGCACGACGCGTCGAAAGTTGTCGACGACTCGAAGGTCGAGGGTCATGGCGCGCTTCTTCCCACGATCCGCCTGACTTCCTCGTGCATGCAAGGCCTCAAGGGTGACGACGCCCTCATCGCGGGCATGATCTGCGAGTCGCTGCTTGCCGCGGTGGCGCCCGACCGCGTGCTGGAAAAGGCCGGCCTCGACGTCGTCGTCAACGACCAGGCCTACCGTGCAACCTCTTCCCTTGAGCTCGAAGCTGGCTGGAAAAAGCTGCGCCGCACAGCGTCTACCGAGGAAGAAGAGGGCGGCGAGGACATCTCTCGCATCCCTGAGAACCTTGTGCCCGGGATGGAGCTGCCGGTACTTGGCGGCGACCTCAAGACCGTGAAGTCCACCCCGCCCAAGCGCTTCACCGACGCGACGCTTCTCGCCGCCATGGAGCATGCCGAGCGCTTCCTCAATGAGGACGATTTGCGTTCAGCCATCAAGGACTCCGCGTCTCACTCGGGCGGCCTCGGTACCCCCGCCACTCGTGCCGGCATCATCGCCTCGCTTGTCGACCGCGGTTACCTGGAGCGCAAGCGCACGACGCTTATCTCGACAACCGAGGGTCGGGCCCTCATCGACGCGGTGGACCCTCGTCTGAAAGACGTGCGCCTCACGGCTTCGATGGAGCGTGACCTTGCCGCGGTTGAGCACGAGGGAGCCGACTCAGAGGCCTTCATGCAAGGCGTGACAAAGCTCGTCCACGAGGTTGTTGCCGCCGGCATGGCGATGCCGCGTTGTGAGGCGGCGCCCACAGGCGAACAAATCGGCCGCTGCCCCCAGTGCGGAGGACGCGTGCTGGACAACGGCAACCCCCGCTCGCCATATCTTTGCGAGAACGTGCGCCGCGAGCGCACGACGGGTCCCGACGGCGCACCTGCCTGGAAATCATGCGGTACCTGCTCGTTTAAGCTGCCGAGAACCTTCATGGGGGCTGAGATTTCGGCTGCCAGCGCCAAAAAACTGCTGGCGGGCAAGGCGGCGAAGGTCAAGGGCCTGGCCCGCAAGGACGGCTCG
>USJP01000262.1 GCA_900555105.1 uncultured Coriobacteriaceae bacterium
GAGGGAGTTTTGCCTTGGATGGCCAGGCTAACATCGAAGTCGCCTCGACTCTCCGCAGGGAACTCTGCCTCGAACGCTGCTCTGACAGCCAAAATATAATCTCCGAAATTACTCACGCTTCCAGATGGGCCGATAGAAACATCCAGAGAAAATGCGCCCTCATCCTCCGAAACAGTAATTAGCGTTGCAGGAACTTCTCCAGATAAGGCAGCAGAAATATTATCTTCATAGCTCTGGTACTCATTTTCTTCATCCCCACCATCAGAGCCGGAGCAGCCGGTCAGGGAAAAGAGCGTCAGCACCATCGCCAAAAAAATACACGCAAACACCTTGAAGTTTCGCATCATCTTGCCTCCCGTAGTGGCTGTCGAAGCCCGAAATATCGTGGCACAATTCGTCATAAGTGATTTTATATCTTTTCCAGCAAAAATCTGTATGTTTTGCTATAATGGTGACACTGCCGGCAGCAATTCAACTTGAAGGAGCTGACCAAACATGAAAGAAACTGAATACCAGGCTTGCTGTGAAATGGGTTTGGTCGCAAAGCGCGCCCTCCGTGCCGAGGGCGGCGACGGCGGCGGCACGATTGTCGCGACCGGCACTCCCGAGGAAGTCTGCACGGTCCCCGAGAGCATCACGGGACAGTTCCTCGCGCCCATTCTCGAGCGCGACCGCGCCCGCATGGAAGGACGTATGCAATGACGCGCGGCAAACGCGAGCAAGCAGGCTCGAAAACCAACGCCATGCGAGCGCTCGACAACGCGGGCATCGCCTATGAGTACCTTGCTTACGAGGTAGAAGACGAAACGAGCACGGGCATCGGCGTGCGCGTCGCGCTTGCTACGGGCGAGGATCCCGACGCCAGCTTCAAGACGCTCGTGTGCGTCTCGCCGCGTAAGACCTACTCGGTCTTTTGCATTCCCGTCGCCTGTGAGCTCGACCTCAAAAAGGCGGCGCGTGCGGCAGGTGAGAAGTCGCTTGCCCTGCTCAACTGGCATGACCTGCCGGCGGTGACCGGGTATGTGCGCGGCGGCACGTCGCCGCTGGGCATGAAGAAGGAGTTCCCCACGTTCATCGACGAGACTGCCCAGCTTTTTGACCGCATTTCGATTTCCGGCGGCAAGATCGGCGCGAAGCTTGTCCTTGACCCTGTGGAGCTTGCGAACTTTTGCCATGCGACGTTTCTCGACCTGGTGGAGGAGTGATGCGGGTGTCGGAGCGCGAAGAGTACATACCCCGGCACATGAAGCCTGCGGGCGTCATAGAACCCGCGCCACGGCCTTCCAAAGCCCCTGCGCATATGGGCGCTGCCGCGTATAGCGCCCAGGAGGAGGCTGAGCCCGCAGCCGCCCCCGCCCATATGCGGGCATCCGGGCGACCTGCGAGCACGATATCAGCTGATGGGGGAGAGTCGGAGTCCGACCGTCAGGCGCGGGTGGGTCGCTCGCAGCTTCTCATCAGTGTGTGTGTGGCCATCTCGCGCATCACGGGCTTCATCCGCACATGGGCCATGGGCCTTGCAATGGGCACGACTCTGCTCAGCTCGTCGTACCAGGTGGCGTGCAACCTGCCCAACCAGCTCTACGAGCTTGTCATGGGCGGCATGCTCGTGACGGCGTTTTTGCCTGTGTACGTGAGCCTGCGCAAACGCGAGGGCGAGGAGCGTGCCAACCAGTACGCAAGCACCCTCATGGGCATCGTCCTGGTCTTTTTGGGTGTCGTGGCGCTGCTTGCCACTCTCTTTGCCCCGCAGGTTGTGTGGACGCAGATGTTCTTCAGCCCTTCGGGCGACCGCGAGCTTGTCATTTACTTCTTCCGGTTCTTCGCGGTGCAGCTGCTCTTCTACGGCGTGTCTGCGGTGGCGGGAGGCCTGCTCAACTCGCGCAGCGACTACTTCTGGAGTTCTGCTGCGCCCATCGCCAACAACATCGTCGTCATCTTCGCAATGTTCGTGTACTACTTTGTGTCGGCCGACAACCCCGACTTCGCCAAGCTCGTACTGGCCGTGGGAACGCCTTTGGGCGTGTTTGTGCAGATGGCGATGCAGGTGCCCGCGCTTGCAAAGAACGGCGTGCATCTCAAGCCGTGGCGCATCAACCTGCACGACCCCGCCCTGCGCGAGACGCTTGCGTTGGGTATTCCCACCCTCGTCGTGACGCTGTGCTCGTTTGCCACGGTGAGCGTGCAGAACGCCGCCGCCATGGCGGTGAGCGACGCGGGATCGTCGGTGCTCTACTATGCCCGCCAGTGGTTCACGCTGCCGTATGCGTTCCTTGCGGTGCCCGTCACCACGACGTTGTTTACCGAGCTTGCGGGCATGGTGGCAGATTGCGACGACGCTGCGGTACGGCGTACCATCGTCTCGGGCACCCAGCAGAACTTCTTCTCCATGGTGCCTTTCATGCTCTACCTCATCGTGTTTGCCGTGCCGCTCGTGTCGCTCTTCCGTGCGGGCAGCTTCGACTGGACGAGCGTGGACCTCGTGAGCGGCTACCTCGCCGTCATGGCACTGAGCTTGCCGTTTTATGCATGCTTCCTGTTCATGCAGAAGGTCTTCAGTGCGCTGCGTGCCATGAAGCAGTATGCAGTGTGCAACCTCGTCGTTTCGGTAGTTCAGGTCGTGCTTACCATCGTTTTGTGCTTGGGCGCCGGTTCCTGGGGCGGTTTCGGCCTAGCGGGCGTCGCGCTTGCCCAGATCGCGTTCTTCGTCCTGGGCACCGTGTGGTGCTACGCCTACCTGAGCAAGCGTCTGGGAGTCATGGGCCTGAAGACGCTCGTGGGGTCGTTTGTGTCCTCGTTGCTTGTGGGCGCTGCCGGCGCCGCCGTGGGCGCGGTGCTGCTCTGGGCGCTTCAGGCCTTCGTCATGCCCATCGAGGCGGGCGGCATTCCCTGGGCGCTCGCGTGCATCGTTGTAGGCGGCCTTGCAAGTCTTGTTGTGACCTATGGCTTGGGTGTGGTGCTCCATGTCCCCGGCAGTGCGTTTATCGGCCGCATCGTGGCCCGATTCCTTCCGAGAAAGGCAAACTAGCGTGGGTGTTCTCATCAGCTGCGAAGACGTAAGTTTGGAATATCCCACCCGTCGCGTCCTCACCGGGCTTAGCCTGGGTGTCGCTGAGGGCGACCGCACGGGTATCGTGGGCAAGAACGGCGACGGCAAGTCGACGCTGCTCAACATCGTCTCTGGGCTCCTGGAGCCTGACACGGGCCGCGTCACCATGAGGCGCGGCACGCGTGTGGGCGTGCTCGGACAGAAAGACTCCCTGCCCGATGACGCCACGGTGGGGGAGTGCGTTGTGGGAGACGCACCCGAACACGAGTGGGCCTCCGACCCCAAGACGCGCGCAATTGTCGCTGCTCTCATCGGTGACGTCGCCTGGGACGC